>CAZKIC010000077.1:0-4241 GCA_964552785.1 uncultured archaeon | reverse complement strand
CATTAATACTGGCTCTAAAATATCCTGAGATAGACCAATCTTTGAGATCAATAATAAGAACCCATAAAGAAATTAAATCTATTAATTTTAAAGACCATGAGTCAAAAATAGAGAAAATGAATTCTATAATAAGAAAAATTGAATTGATGAAAGAAGATGCAGAAAAAAGCATAGTTGTTTTATCTACTGAAGATGGAATTAAATTCAAGATAAACGATTCTGTTTGCTTAATCAGACCTTCCGGAACAAGCAACAAAATAAGAATAATTATTGAGGATTTTGAAGAATCCAGCTTGAAAGAGAATATTAAATTTCTCGAAGATGAGGTATTGTGATGGACACTCTAAGGATTATTGAGAAGTACTATAAAAAAGGGTCTAAAGTATATACCGTATATATGAATCATGTGGAACTTGTCAGAAAAAAAGCATTAGAAATAGCATCAAACATAAAATACTTAAATCCTGATATTAAGTTTATAGAAGAAGCGTCAATGCTTCATGACATAGGTGTTGTGTTCACAAATTACCCTAAGTTAGGATTTGAAGGTAAAGAGCCGTACATAAAGCACGGAGTGATTGGAAGAGAACTTTTGGAAAAAGAAGGTTTAAAGAAACACGCACTTGTCTGCGAACGGCATGTTGGTGTTGGCATAAGTAAAGACGATATAATTAAAGAGAACTTGCCACTGCCCTTAAGAGATATGATACCTGAAACATTGGAAGAGAAAATTATCTGTATTGCGGACAAGTTTTATTCTAAGAGCCAAAACAATGAAGAGAAAACGATAGAAGATATAAAAAGAGAGATCTCGAGATTCGGTAAGGATAAATTGAAAAGACTTGAAGAATGGTTAATATTATTTAAGATTTATAAAAAGTAAAAGTCTATAGGTTATTCATGACAGAAAAGATTAGAAAAGGAAGTTCCGAGCTAAGCCAGAATGAACTTCCAAAATGGATGTCTAACCTAGCAATATTAGGTATTGTTGCTGTTGGTATCTATATATTGAAGCCGTTCTGGAATTCAATAATACTTGCTTTTGTTATATCTTATATATTGTATCCTTTAGTCAGTCTTCTCAAGAAATTCTTAAAATCATATGTTTTATCTTTAATACTTACAATAATGATACTATTAATACCTGCAGGATTGTTTTTGTCTATTGCGGCACAAGGTTCAGGGCCTATAATAGAAGGAGTCAGATCATTTACAGGAGAAATTAGTGGTCTTATAGAAGGACTTAAAGTAAAATTAAATCAAAATACAGTACTCCAAAGTTTAAATCTGGCAGACTCGCTTGATAGTGTTAAAGCATTAGTGGACAGTGTAGGAGAAAGTCTTAGGATGTCAATAATAAATATGGTCAAGAATCTTCCTATGGTTCTGCTTAATGTTTTAGTCTTCCTTTTAACATCATTCTTTTTTATAAAAGAAGGCAATCACATAGTTAGGAGAATTATGAGGTGGGTAAATACATTAGATAAAAGGAGCTCTAAGATATTAACAACGATTATTGAGGGTATAAGAAGCGGACTGGATCTTTTATTTGTATCTTATATAACTACATCCATAATAACCATTATTTTAGCATGGATGGGTTATACTTTATTTGATGTTCCATTTGCATTCATATTGGCAGTTATAACAGGTATATTTGCATTTCTCCCTATACTTGGAGGATGGATGATATATGGAGGCGCGTCAATATATCTTTATTCCATAGGTTTACAGTTAAATGCATTATTAATGTTACTATACGGTATCATAGTAATTAATTTAATCCCTGAAGTTTGGATAAGGCCGGTAATTGGTTCAAGAAAAGCTAATGTTCATCCTGCAACAATATTGTTAGGATTTTTCTCCGGACCTTTAGCATTTGGTGTGATAGGATTCATACTAGGACCTATGATTCTTGTCATTGTAGAAAAAATAATAATAGCATATATTAATGGAGAGTTTGACTAGCCTTTGGAATTACTTTTGTTTCAGAGCCACAAAACTCGCATATACTTTTTTCTTGTTTCTTTTTGCAAGCAGGACAAATTCTTGTCCATTTGATCTCCTTTGATATTCCTTTCTGTGTTAAAGGCATGAAAGATATTCCTAAAGAAGAACAAACATTCTGAACACCATAATCATCTGAAACCACTTTTACTTGTTTATTCTTATCTTTAAACTGTTTTGCCAAAGCTATGACACTTATATCTGTTTTTGAAAGTTTGTCTTTTGTTTTTTCTTTTTGTTTCTCTACATACCTGATATTTTCTTGTGAAGGCATTAACAGTTCCATGCCTTCTAAAAGAAGTTTTTCGAACTCAATTACTGCTCTTGAGGATTTCATTTCTTCAGAAATTAAAGGAGTGGTCACGATAATCTTTCCATTAAACATGTGGGATACATTTTCCAAGAAAACCGTTGAATCTAATATATATATGATTTTGTCCTCTAATTCCATACTCTTATAAGGGAATTAGTTTTTAAAAAATTGAACAATAATTGGAATTATGGCTAAAATACCGAGACCGGAATTATTATTACCTGCAAAAAACTTATCTTCCATAAAAGCTGGTATAGAGTATGGTGATGCTTTTTATTTCGGCACTAAAATGTTTACAATGAGGTACAAAAGTTCTTTTGAAGCAAATGATACTAAAGAGTTGATTGATTTTTTGCATAATAACGGTAAAAAGGCTTACATAACTGTGAACAATATTGTTTATAACCACCATCTAAAACAGCTTGATTATACTCTTGAAACTCTAAAGTCTCTGGATGTTGATGCTGTTATAGTTTCTGATATGGCGGCAATCAGAATGGCAAAAGAAAAAGGTATAGAAATACATATATCCACACAGGCAAACATTGCAAATACACAAGCTGCTTTAATGTATAGAGATCTTGGGGCCACAAGAGTTGTTCTGGCAAGAGAACTTTCTTTAGAATCCATTAAACAAATCAAAAAAGAAACTCAAATGGAAATAGAAACTTTTGTGCATGGAGCTATGTGCATGGCTATCTCCGGAAGATGTTATTTAAGTTTGCATCTTACCGGAAGGAACGCAAACACAGGAACATGTTCTCATGAATGTCGGAGATTCTATAAACTAACAGATGTTGAAGAGCCGTTCAAGGAATTTATCTCTGATGGAAAGGCTTTTTTTAATGCAAAAGATCTTAAAACAATTGATTTCGTGCCTGAGTTAATAGAAGCCAGGATAGATTCTTTCAAAATAGAGGGAAGACACAGGAATCAATATTATGTCAACACAGTTGGAAGATGTTATAGAGAAGCTATCGACAGCTATTTTGATGGTTCTTTTTCTGACAAAAAATTAAAGGAATGGAACAAAGAACTATTGAAAGTTTTTAACAGAGGATATAGCAGTGGTTTTTTCTTTGGAAACCCGGGAGCGGAAACATACAACATTAATAACAGCCATAATTCTTCAGAATACAGGGAATTGCAATTCGGAAGAGTTTCAAAAATAGATGGAAAGAATATTACTATAAAAGCATTTATCTCTGGACTAAAAACAGGCGATGAGATAATGATAAAAAACAGAAAGGATTTCTTAAAATGCAGTATAAAAGATATAAAATCCAAATCAGGCAAGAAATTAAAAGAGGTTCTTAAAGGTGATTTTGTTACTATCGTGGTTGACAAAGATACTGATGCATTAAATAACAAAGAGGACCTGTTTGTATGCAAAATAGTTCACAAGAGCCATAAGAATATTGGTTAATGTTCTCTCAAAGCAGCATAACTGCCATCTTGGAAGATATGAACAACATCGTCTCCTTCTGGAACAGAATTACTGGGATAATGAACAAGAAAAGGGGAGCCATCGGAAAATCTGTGGATCGCTAAATAAACATTAGAAGTAGGATTCCTTAGTAAAGACCTTTCGTAAGGTATGCTGTGAACAAGAGACAACATATTAAAAAAATCATTAAATTCGCTATCAGAAAGTGCTACCATCTTGCGCTCTTCAAAAGCGGGTCTCAGAATCAGGTTTTTTTCTCTGTCAAAGAAAACAGGAAATTCTCCATCATAACCCGAGTAAACACCTATAAACTGCATTACTTCAGGATTGTAACTATACCTCTCCTCAGACATAACAAACACTTTATACGAATAAGTAGTAATAATTGTCAATGAATATTTTTAAATGTTTGTTTTTAAACAGTATCTCCGAATGTTCACCAACTTAACCAGCATCTTCACCCAAAATAACCAA
>CAZKIC010000076.1:0-4262 GCA_964552785.1 uncultured archaeon | reverse complement strand
GTAGTGATATACTCTACAATTGCGGACACGAGTTAAGTAAAGATCCTGTTTATATCTCTAAGGAATTAGTAAATATAAATTCAGAAGAAAAAGCAACGAATTATCTGAGAGATAAAATAAACGGAGAGATATATTTTTTATATTCCGATATTAATGAGAATGGTTTTGTGTTCTATTTTAACAGAACTTTAAATGGAGAAACAAACATAGTGTCGGTTTCAGAGAATGGAAATATATATCAATCCACATCAAAATGCGAAGACGAAGGTTTCAGAGATAAATTAAGGAGCGCGGAAAACCTCTTCAAAACCGCAAAAGAGTCTGTTAATCAATCTTATAGCGAAGAATAGCACCTATACCTCCTAAAGAGAAAAACTGCTGTCCCTCAGGAGATTGATTGGACACCAAATGAAATTCTGCCGAGATTTCTTTTGCTTTCTTCTCTAATGATAATATAATATCTTCTTCCTCAGCTTCAACATTATTTCCGCATTTTGAACACTTTAATCCTGTTGACTCTACTTTTCCTTTTTGTAGTTTGGTTTCTTTATTACCACAAGAACATTCAATACGGAATTGCCTGTATTCTAGATCTTCCGCAACTATCAGATCACTGACCGCACCTATCTTGAGAGCTTCCATAACATTCTTAAAACCATAAGTAACGAGTCCTGTTTCTCTTTTCAGATGCTCAAAGAACTTGTTAAGTATTTGTTTCTCTTTCAACAGCCCTGTTTCTGCGAGGACATCTTCGGATCTGTCTATCAATTCTTTCATTCCTGCTTCCCCGGCATATCCTATATCCTTAACAGCCAGGATCTTCTTTTTTAAGTCTTCAGAAAGATAATCGCCTTCAGCAAAGTCGTTTTTTACGGGCCCGGGGCCACCTATTATTATACCTATGAGATTCTTCTCGTCTTTAAATGTGTTGTTTGCAAGCTCTCCAACTTCTTTTTTGAAAGAAAGGAGCATTCCTTCCCTGACTCTTGCATATCTTTGGGCTGATTGCCCTCCTTTACCTGTCTTTCCAGGCACAAGAGAATCAATATCCTTTACAACCTGCAAAGCTCTTCCTCTTAGAAAACCTATGCCTGCATTATTCGTGTCAATAGTTATTAAACCATAAATCTCTTTTTCCCCTAACAAATCATTTATATGATCTGTGATAAATGTTTGATCGCATCTGTAGAGTCTCATTTTTATTGGTTCGGGAGGGGTTATAGCCCACAACTTTATGTCTTGGTGACCTTCTTTTTCAGAAATATTACCACAGAAAATAACTAATCCGTTCTTTGGTGTTGTGTTGTATATCTTTAGTTGGTTTGCAACCTTCTCCAGTGCAGCAATAACATTCGTCCTTGTGGTTTTTGATTTAATATTAGAAGCGGTGCCAATTTCATTGGCAATCATTGTTTTGATTTCGTTAATATTATAGCCGTCAGGTATATAAACCGTAACAAGTTCAGTGTGTCTGCCTCTTATTTTTGAAATTTTATCTATTAGTTTTTTAAGTTCGTGTTTTTCATGCTCGTTAAATACAATCACCGTCTACAATTACATATAAATTAAGATATGGGCCCACCCAGATATATTCTCGCCATGTGGTTCTTTCTTTTCCCACGGGTTTTTCTTTCTTGGAAGAAAGAAAAAGGCGTTTGAACTGGGGATCTTCGCCATTCTGAATCACCTTTTCTTTATCCTATAAATTAAACCGTGTTTTTCTTTCCCACGGTTTACAACTCTCATGAGTTGGAAAGCCTTGAACCTTGTGAAAGGAGTTTCTTTTTTCTAAAAAGAAAGGCGTTCGTCAAGGCGACGTCATAACCAACTAGACCATAGGCCCATAAGTAAATATTAGAACAAAATATTAAAAAATATTATTATAACAGTTTATTTAGTATACAAAACTAAATAAAATTATATAAAGGAGTTATGTCATATAATAACATATTGATATAGCTATAGTGAGAACATGACTAAATATTGTGCTTGGAGAGAAGCCACAGATAGTTTGCTTGAGAAAGAAGGGAGTTTCGAGAGATTCAAAGAAGAACACATCGAGTTGGCAAATACATGTTATTGGTGCGATGGAAGAAAAAAATATTGCGATCGTTTTTTTATCAGAGGCTCTTTGTCAGGAGAGTATCAACATAAAAGAAGACTTCCAGACACAGGATATTACGAAGAAGTGTTAGAAGAGCTCTCTGTCGTCGATTCTGTATAAAAGATCTCTTCTTATATTCTCTGCTGTAACAAAAGGCCCGGCTCCCGGAGCTTCTACACTATAAGGAGATTCTTCAGGATAACCTTCTGAAACAACAACCATTTTATTTAATGTGCCTTGCAGAGAACCTAAAGGACCGTCTTTAGGAACCTCTCTTAAATATACTTTTAATTTTCCGTTTTCGTAAGAGGCAACATACCTAAGAACTTTTCCTTTCTCTCTTGCTGTTTTAACTCTTATGTCAAATTCCATATCAAGAGACTCTATAGAATCCAGAAATTTCTCAACATCATCTTCTTCTAAATATTTTTCCGGTATAAAAGGCTCAACCTCTATATCATCCATTTCCGCCTTAATGCCCGCAGATCTCACTAAAACCAAGAGCTTTCTTGCAACATCAAGACCATTAAGATCATCTTTGGGGTGAGGTTCTGTGTATCCATTATTCTTTGCTTCCCTGACAACCTCAGATAAGTTCCTGCCTTTTTCTATTTCAGAGCAAATATATCCAAGAGTTCCTGAAAAACAGCCTTCAATCTTCTTAGGGGTATCTCCGAGATCTTTAAGATCCTGCAAAAAGGAAATAGTTTCCGCACCAGCCATCACAGAAACTCTATACCCATACCTCTTGAAGTTTTTTGTAAGTCTCAAAAAAGTCTCATAATCGCAAAAAGCAACAGGATTCTTATTTGCTGTAACGATTCTGAAAGAAGTTTCATCTATAATTCTTTTATGAAATTCCAAAAGCTCTTTTTTGCCCGCAGTAACATCGATGAATATAAGACATCCTTCTGGTGGATTGCTGATAACTTCATCCAATATCTCGTCCAATGTTGCTTTTTTTAATGTTTTTAATTTTTTTTCTGAGAACAGTAAAGCATTTTCATCAGAAATACCTTTAGGATCGTAGATATATCCCTCCAAAGCAGCTAATCCGACAATCCTTGTTGGATTTTTGTGTTTTTTTGGATCTGTATCTCCTTTAACTATTATTTGTTTGACAACATTGCTTCCAACATTACCATTAGCTCCTAAAATATAAACATTCTGTATCATAAAAGATATTTAGAACAAAATATTAAAAATATAGCATGCTCCTGCCGGGATTTGAACCCGGGGCTCCGGCTTTCTTTAGCTTCCGCAAAAATAATCTAACATATTTTGTCTGAGTAACGTATCGTGTTTCTGTGTCCGGATAACCATTCGGATTTCTTAGGATCCGAAAAAAGGGCTGCTTTTAATTCCCGCCAACTACAGATAGTTTTTTGGGATCGGAACCCTTTTTTGTCCGAAAAAAGGTCTGCTTCGAAAGGCCGGGATGTTTGCCGGACTACACCACAGGAGCACATTATTATCTTTTTGGGATCTCAACCTTCTAAAGGGCTGAACTCATTCTTTTGGTATAACCTTGTCTCTGAATTTTGTTATATCTTCTATCAGATGAACCTGAGATATCATATGAGATCTGCAACAATATCTATCCAACCCCAACGAGTCCAATACATCTTTCTGATTCTTGCCGGATTTAATTTCTTCTTGAAACTTATCCCAGTATTCGCCTATAACTTTGCCGCATGAAATACATTTTACAGGTATTATCATAAAAATTACCTCTTTGATAACTGCTTCTTTCTTCTGGCTCCATCCGACGATCTTGAAGGTTTGCTCGGTTCGTTTCTTCTTGGATCATAAACAACCATATTTCTGTCATAAGCAATAAATTTATTCTCTAAGTCTTTATTCTTGCTTACTTCCAATAATGCTCTTGCAATAGCCATTCTCGAAGCTTCCATTTGTCCGTTTACTCCTCCGCCATACACATTAACATCAATATCATAGCCCTTGCCTATAGGTCCTGCAAGTGTTATTGGCTCCAAAAGTTTCATCTTTAGATACTTATTGTTGTACGCATCTATTAACTTATCATTTATTCTTATGACTCCATTACCCTTTCTTATGGTTGCTCTTGCTATTGAAGATTTTCTTTTTCCTGTTGTAACAATAATTTTTTCTTTTGACATTATAAAACACCTTATAC
>CAZKIC010000075.1:0-4282 GCA_964552785.1 uncultured archaeon | reverse complement strand
TTTAAAAAAACAAAAAAACAATATCTTTTGTGTTGGTATTTTCTTCTTTAGTTTTATTTGTTTTTTTTATTAACGCTTATTCAAATTTAGATACAAATATCTTGATTTCAAATCAAACTTTTTCTTCAAATTCTTCTGATAAGGAATATAAAGAGATAGTCAATGATTCATGTATAACTTCTTTTTCAAAGTACGAGGTTAGAGGTTCCTCTTTATCCGGATTGATAGAACCTGGAAGTTGTATTCTCGTGGCGGAAGGATATTACAATTGCAATGATGTAAAAAGAGGAGAGGTTGTTGCATATAATTATAGAGGGAACAATAATCTAATAATAAAGATCGTCAAGGCAATACCCGGAGATTCGTTTTCTTTAAACAATTCAAGGATATTAGTCAATGGAGAGATTTTGAGGAACACAGAAGGAAAAGAATATATAATAAGAGACACAAGAATGCTCTCATTATACACGAAAGATTATCCTATTATACCTGAGGACACCTTTCTTATTTTGGGCAATCTTGCTTCCGGATCTTTGGACAGTTCAAGATTTGGTTTAATATCAAAACAAGATATTAGAGGAAGGGTCTTTTTATGTACATAAGATAATGATTTATATATAATAAAGCTATAATATATTTATGAGGTTTATTTCATTTTTTTCATTGTTTTTGTTTTTTTCAAGTTTTGCTTTTGCAGTTTCTTCGAATTCATTTTATACTTTAGAGTCTTTTGAGTTTTCTTATATTGGGGGAAGAGCAAACAACACAAACTATATTTTGAATGGTTTCGGAACTTTTATTTCTGAGGAAACAGAAAATTCCCAAAATAAAGTTTATGCTTCTATGGCCGATATAGTCATGCAAACCTTTCCTTTTATAACTTCCTGTAAAATTATAGAGGACAACAGATCTTATACTTTGCTTAATGATCTTAAGACAGACACGGATTGCATCATACTTAAAGGAAATTTCACAGAGATAAACTGTTCCTCTTATTCTGTAAAAGGCAAGGGCTCTGGAAAAGGAATGTTATTAAACAACTCTAACAATCACACAATATATAATTGTATTGTAGAAGGATTTGCTTATGGTTTATATTTGGACAATTCTAAAAATAACAAAATATTCAACAACAAATTCAACAACACTCAAAATGTTTATTTGTCTATTAATACTAATAATTTCTGGAACACAACACTAACTTCAGGGGAGAACATAGTGGGAGGTCCATACTTAGGCGGAAATTTCTGGGCAAATCCTTCCGGAAATGGTTTTTCTGAGACGTGTTCTTCTTCAGGTAATGATAATCCCTGCGAAAGTTCCTCTGTTTCAGATGGCAAAGGATTCTGTAGCGGAACATACACAATCTCTCCTGGTAATATAGACTACCTTCCTTTGACTTATTTTGTATTAAACACCACTAATAAACCAAAATTAATTTTAAAAGTAATGAGTTCGGGGAATGTATTCTACAATACAGATTTTTCATATAAAGAATCTAAAGGTGTTGGTGTAACAAGCCTCAATACTAATTATCTAAATACATCAGGCACAAGTGATTATGTGTGTGGATACACAACAGACAATCAACCTTTGTTTTTGATATATTCTGAGGCGACAAAAAACAAGATTCAAGAACGGATAAACAAATATATCAGGAAAGGAATTTTCTTTGATTTTAAAAACCCTTCTTTTGGTTACCCTCTTGATGATGATTATTCTATAAAGATAAAAATTATAGCAGACAATACAGATTTTCTTAATAGCCTGGTTTTGAATCCAGGAATTTATAAATTAAAGATAGAAAAAGGGAGATATAAAGACAAGAAACACCAAATATATATGAGTTTGGTTGAACAGTGATTTGATGAAGGGTTTTTCAAGTGTAGATTGGGTCGTTGCTTATATGTTGTTTTTCGGAGCTATTGTTTTAGTATTTTATTATTCGAATCAATACACTCAACTTTTGAATCCTTTTTCAGACACAATAATAGAAGAAGGAAATGATATTTTTGACATTATATATGAGAACACAAGATGGAATTTCTCAGTTGTTCCTTTTCTAATTACTGTTCAAAATTCTTCAAAGTATTACTTCAATATTTCTTATTCAACCCCAAATGGCAATCTGACTTATATTAAAGATTCTTCATATGATTTAATACCTATAGATATCTCTAACGGAATTATTTATTTTGAACATTCCTTTACAAAAGGGGATAATGTTGTTTTTTTGTATTATGCAAATGATTCTGGTTTTAATGAGATTAATTATAACACAGATTTGGGAAAGAATGGGGATGAGTTGTATAATTCCTTTATGAATGTTACTTTTTATAATAATGGCATAAGCTCATTGATATTTGATTCTTTTGAATACCTTAATGTTTCTGGGAGCGGGATAGTTATAGATTCTTCCGGTTCTTTAGATTCTTCCTTAATTTATAATGTTAGGGGTGTCGGGTCTTTTAATTCCGGAACTGATTTTGTGACATTAATTAGAAATGATTCTAAATTAATATTTGAATTTGACTCTAAACAAGATGTCTCTGTGATATTAAATAATGACTTCACAAATTACTATAACGGCTCTGTTAATAGTTTTTCCGGCTCGGGATTACAAGATTATGGTGTTTATAATTTTCTGGATATTTATGACTCAAGCAGAGGGATCTCGTTTATAGGATCATTTTCAAACATTTCTTTGTACAATACTACTGAAGGCAAGGTTGTTTTTTTGAATGACACATCTTATTTTGAGATATATCTTCATACAGGAGACTATACAAATGCTTTGTTGGAGAAAGATGTATTCTTGAATAAACCAATTATCGTCAGAGGGGGGGTTTATCAAATTTATGGCATCTCTCAGAATAAGGCATCTAATTTTAACTCCAAGAATTACGATTATTTTAAGAGAACTAATTCAATAAGCAGCAATTTTAATCTCTCAATCATCTCCTCGGTTTATAATTCGAGTTTTGGTCCGACACCGCCAATAGAGAAAGATGTTTTTGTTTTAAACAGAAAGGACAATATATTGACAAGATACGGCAACAATACAGAGGCGGTGTTGAAATTAAAGATATGGAAATGATCTTATGAAAAAAGGGTTTGTTCATACTTTGGAGTCTGTGATTGCAGTAATGATCATTATCAGTTTCATAGTTTTTATTATGCCTTCGTTGAGTTCAAACGAATCTGATTTCAATAAGCAGTTATATTATACATTAAATTCATTAGATGAAAGGGGTTTGCTTAAAAGTTTTGTTTATGAGAGAAATATTTCTGGTTTGTACAACACAATAAGTAATGAGCTGGATACTATAAAAGGGATTTCCGGGTTTTTGGTTTTAGTGGAGTATTACAATTTCTCTATTTTTAATAGTAACGCGTCTTTAACATTTTCAAATACAAACAGGACCAGGATGACTGCCACCACATTAATTAATATGTCGGAGGATATTGACAACGAGATTGTTTATAATTCCACATTGTCTTCTGCAGGTTTTTCCGGAACCTATACTTCTATTAGTTCTGCAGTTTCTGGAAATACTGTTAATATTACTATTAATTCCACATATTATCCTTACACATTCTTGCTTAGAGAATTGTATGTTTATGGAACAGAGGACAGTTCTGCTTTATACAAGAGAATAAATTATGCTTTAGGTGGACATATAAATATCTCGGATACTGAGTTTATTCCGGCTTTAGTTTCAATTAAATATTATTAGTGGTAATTATGAGAAAAAGCAAAGGTCAACGGATGCAGCCCTTTTCTTTAGAAAAGAAAAGGTTTGCGGTCCCAAAAGAAACTATCAGTAATTGGTTATTAAGATATGTTTTTTCAACCACAGAGAGAAGTTATAGAAAACCAACTTTTTTGAGATTAAGTGCATTAAATAACCAAAAACGCAAAGGTCAATGGATATTGATGGCTGCTTTGATGTATATTATAATTATTTCCTCTATTATTTCTATTAAAATTAGTTTCAGTCCTGATTATGATGAAATTAATGCAAGGAATCTTTTTCTTTCAGTTATGAAAGGAAATGAATTTTTTATCAACAATGTATTGCTGGAAAATTATTCTACAGCTACAATAAGAATAGAGAACTACCATTATTTCATAGACAGAATTGCCGAGGAACTGGATGTTAATTATGAAGGTTTTTTAATTACAGGGATTTCCTCTGAAGATTATGTTAATTTGTCTATGTATTCGTTGAAACATGATGATGTGAGTTTCAATATAACATTGAATAACAACAGTAATAAT
>CAZKIC010000074.1:0-4282 GCA_964552785.1 uncultured archaeon | reverse complement strand
ATTGGTTATTTTGGGTGAAGATGCTGGTTAAGTTGGTGAACATTCGGAGGTACTGAAAACTATTTTTAAATATTTAAAACATCATATATTATTTATAGAGAGAGGCGATCATATGTCTTTTGAAGACACAATTCAATACAAACAAACCAAGCCCAATAGTTTTGAGATTAGTTCCTATTTTGCTGAACAAAGGAGTTGGATGAATGATGAATATAAAACTGATCCTAAACTTTTATTGAATAAAGTAAAAAATATTTATGAAAGCCCAGGTAAAGCTTTAGCTTCACTAGGTAAAGAACCAGAACTTCCAGATGAAGAATACGAAAACAAACCTGATAAATACCTTGAAGAATTTGAAGATGCTGCTCACTCTACTTTAGGGGAGTTTCTAATAATAGATGATACTATAAAAGAGTTTTTTCCTTTCTTGTCATTTGGATTGGATATTTTAAATGGAGTTGAACCTTATTATACGCTTGTGCTTTGCCGCTGGGTTGCAGAGTTCAATCGCGGGTTGGCAACACGAATTTATAATATAGATTAACAATAGATGGCCTTCTAAAAGTAATTAGATAATAAAAGCTACACTATTAGATACATTCTCATCAGAAAAACACACAGCGTTTTTGGATCCTAAAAAGATAGTTAGCTTTTTTTGGATGAAAAGAAAGAGGCGTTAGAACATGTTGCTCTTTATCTTGCTCTTGATTTTTTCAATCCAGCCTTCAAGAAGGAACACAATTTCCATATCAGAGATTCCTGTATTTTCCGCTTGAATCTGAAAATTATGACTCTCTTTCCCTTCTTTATCTTTAATTGTTGTTTTTATTATTTTTAAGTTAAATGCTCTGATTTCTTTCTCTTCTGACATCACACCACCAATAAATTAAATTACGAAGCATCTTTATAATACTTTTTAGTTTTCAAAATCAAGTCTATTGTTGAATTTTGTTTTTTTATTTTTCAAAAGAACAATTCTTGAAGGAATATGTTCATCCTCGACATTGTAATTTATCTTAGCGGCTAATTTAGAAGCAAATTCAACAACATCTTCATGTAAAGGCATGTTATCCATCTTTAATCTATTTCTGGAATACCCCAGAAACATGTAAGCTTTAACCTCTATAAAGTCTGCATCAATCAACTCCAGTATTTCCTTGTATTGATCAAGATATTCATCTGCATCATTTAAGCCTTTGATCAATGTAAATCTTATAACTCTTCTTGCTTTAGCGTTCTTAAGTATCTTTAAGGATCTTTTTAAACGATCCCACCCATCTTTATATATAGAATGGTTTACTCTCTTAAAAATCTCTTCATTAGGTGCATCCAAAGAAACATATAATTGAGTAGGAAACTCATTCCTGGAAATCATATCCTCGAAAACCTCTGGTTCTTGGGCATTGGTAACTAAGAAAATAGATTTTGTTTCTTTGCGTTTTTTTAATTCCGAGATCAAATCAATAATTTTTGGATATAATGTCGGCTCACCACTCAAAGAAATTGCAAAATGTGTGGGGTTCATAGCTTCTTCCAACATCAATTTATCAACTTTCTTGTTGCCTCCAAATCCTGTCAATAAAACTCTTCGTGCTTCCAGGACCTCTTTGATTATATCTTCAGGGTCATCAACCTCATTAGGATTAACTTTAGCAATCCTCATGTATTCCATAGGTCTCCAGCAAAAAGTGCAGTTCTGCTGGCACCAGGCCATAGCAGGGGACATTTCCACACATCTATGTGTATCAACACCATAGAATTTCTGTTTATAACAAACCCCTTCTCCTCTCAAAGCTTTCTTTGTCCATGAACATATCTGAACCCCGGAATGATTGCCTGCGATTCCATAATGTTTTGATTGCCATTTTTCTTTATCCTTTTCTTTTATAACAAAATTCTTATCCATATCATAACCTGTTGTTTTTCTCTTTATAATCCTTAATAGCTTCTTTCAATGTTTCAACTGCCAGCACAGAACAATGAATTTTTTGAGATGGTAGTCCGCCTAATTCTTCCATAACGTCTTTCCATGATATCTTTTCTGCATCCTTTAAGTCTTTTCCTTTTGCCATCTCAGTCAAAACAGAAGCAGTAGCAATATTGGAAGCACAGCCATAAGACTGGAATTTTATGTCTTTTATTCTGTCTTTTTCAACTTTAATAGTTAAACTGACAACATCACCACATGCAGGATTGCCCTTTTCCGCATATCCGTCAGGATTCTTTATCTCTCCCATGTTTTTTGGATTCATAAAATGCTCAATAACTTTTCCAGAATACTTTATAGCCATTTTATCGATACCTCTTTGTAAGTGGAGACAATTCTCTCAACTTGCCGACAACTTCTTTAACTTTTTCGACAACATAATCTACTTCTTCTTTTGTAGTATACTTTGATAATGTAAATCTTAAACTTCCGTGTGCTTCCTCTGGTCTTCTGCCCATAGCAGACAAAACATGGCTTGGCTCTAATTTTTTGGATGAGCAGGCAGATCCCGTAGAGACAGCAATACCATACATATCAAGACGCATTACAAGAGCTTCCCCTTCAACATAATCAAATGTTATGTTTATATTATTGGCTAATCTCTTCGAACCTTTCGGCCCGTTCAACCTAGTATTTGGAATCTCCAATAATTTCGAGATCATATAATCTCTTAATTTTATCATTTTTGAGACATTCTTTTCCATATCTCTAATACCTATAAACGCCGCTTCTGCAAAACCAACAATACCGGGAACATTCTCTGTTCCGGATCTGAAGGATCTTTCATGCCCGCCTCCGTGAAGCAAAGGCTCAATATCCACACCTTTTCTTATATATAATGCCCCGACCCCTTTCGGGCCATGTATTTTATGGGAATTAATCGTAATCAAATCTGCATATTTCCCATTTATAGGAACTTTTGTATAGCTTTGGCAGGCATCTGTATGAAACAAAACACCTTTTGAATTGCATATTTCCCAAATACTTTTCATGTCTTGTATTGTTCCGACTTCATTGTTCCCATGAATAATTGAAACCAGTATAGTATCATCGCGTATATTCTCCTCTATATCCTTCAAATTAACAAATCCTTCAGAATCTACATCCAAATACGTGATATCGGACCCTTGTTTTTCAAGCCATTTGCAGGTGTTTAATATACAGTCGTGCTCTATTTTTGTTGTAATTATGTGTCCTTTTTTATGCTTAAATGCAATGCCTTTTAAAGCAAAATTGTTGCTTTCTGTCCCTCCAGAAGTAAATACAATCTCTTCTGGAGAAACCTCTAATGTATTGGCAATCTTCATTCTGGCCTCATCAAGAGCATCTTCTGCATTGATACCGTATGAATGCAGTGAAGAAGGATTTCCGTATTCCTCTGAAAAATATTTTTTCATTTTCTCCAAAACTTCAGGATCGACTTTTGTTGTTGCTCCATTATCCATATATACTTTCATTTTTCCCCTCTTTTATCTTCTTCCCACCCCATGGCCTTCTTTCCGTCGTCTGTAATCATCTCTGGAGTCCACGGAGGATCAAAAGTCATCTCAACAACACTATCAAAACCTTTCTTATTTAAAGCCTCTCTAACATTATCCTTGAAATTTTCAAGCAACGGACAACCTGGCCAGGTTAAAGTCATCAACACATTTATTTTTTTGTTGTCCCACTTGACATCATATACTAAACCCAAATCAACTATATTCAGTCCTATTTCTGGATCAATAACCTCTTTCAAAGCTTCAATTGCTTTCTTTTCCTCATCATTTTTTGGTTCCAACATAATTATCCCTTAAGTCTTAAAACACAACCTGCAGTTATCTTGAATAACCTCGTGCTTTTTGTGAAGATAACATAAATATCCACAACTAACTGCCTTCTTGGACAATTCAAGAAAGTAAAAATTCCTGTTTTCCTCATCTCGTATTATCTTGTTCGAGTAAATCTCAATCAATAATTTTAAGCTGTCAGGAATATTGTCTTTCCCTCTTTTCTCCTTAATGTATTGACTCACAGCAGCAGGGGTTAATCCTAACAAATCTGCAATCTCTTTTTGAGATAGTCCTTTCTTCTTTAATGAGACACTTAATTCCTTTCTCAAAACAGGTATTAAATACCAAACCTCTATTTCTTGCGGCAACAATCTCATAATAATCTCTTTTTTATATTCATTGACCAAAAAGTGCTGGTCTTCAGTATCGTTCGACAACACCCATCCATGAACATAGTCTTTGTTTTTCTTTCTTTCCCACGGTTTACAACTCTCATGAGTTGGAAAGCCTTGAACCTTGTGAA
>CAZKIC010000073.1:0-4344 GCA_964552785.1 uncultured archaeon | reverse complement strand
GTTAATACATCTGGTTTCTTTTCAAACATTATAACTTTTATAAGAAAATGGTTGTGGTTTTTAGGAATTTAGTTTGTGATATATTTATTATTTCTATTGCGTATATTATTATACGGGTGTTTTAATGGCTTTACCTAAAAGAAGGATAAAAGATTCTGAATCGCGCAAGATTCTGGAAGGGATAATCGATGAGAGCACTTTAAAAACAATATTCTCTTTACAGTCAAAAGGCTTGTTTGATTATGTTGAAGGAGTTTTAAAAGAAGGCAAAGAGTCTGTAATTCTTTTAGGGAGGACTCATGATGAGGGAAAAGTTGTTGTTAAGGTTTTCAAGATAGAGGCATCTGTTTTTAAAAATATCCATAAATACATTATGGGAGACAAAAGGTTTCAAAATATAAAGAGGACGAAAAGGGCAATGGTCTTTGCATGGTGTAGAAAGGAATACAGCAATTTGAAGAGAACTTTAAAATCAGGAGTTTCTGTTCCCGAAGTTTATGGTTATTTGAATAATGTAATTGTAATGGAGTTTATAGGCGGTAATGATGTAGCACCACAGTTGAAAGATTATGAATTTAATAATAAAGAGGAGCTTTTTGATTTTTTTATTAAGCTTAAAGGAGAAATAAAAAAAATTATAATGAAAGCAAGGCTTATTCACGGTGATTTGAGCCAATACAACATATTGGTTTATAATAATAAGCCATATATAATTGACTGGGGACAGTCTGTTGTCTTAGAACATCCAAATGCAAGAGATTTTTTTGAAAGAGATATAGGAAATTTGGTTGATTTTTTTAATAAAAAAGGACTAACTATAGATTTCAATAAAACATTAAAGGAGCTTGATTTTGATGGATGACGCGGCTTTTAATTATGAGGGACACATAACCGTGCCAAAGAATAGACTGGCGGTTATAATAGGAAAGAATGGATCTACAAAAAGAAGGATAGAAAGAGAATTGAAAGCTTCTTTATCTATAGATGATCAAACGGTTTTTTTCTCAACAAAGGATCCTTTGAGTTTTATGAATATCAGAGATGTGATAAAAGCAATAGCAAGAGGATTTACTCCTGACGAAGCACTGCTTTTGAAGAGTGATAATATTACATTATACATTATTAATTTGGAAGAGAAATTCGGGAAGAATGAAGACAAAATATCCAGATACAAGGCAAGGTTGATAGGAAGACAAGGGACAGTGAGAAAGCAAATTGAAGAAGGAACAAATGTTAAGATGGTTATTTACGGGAAGACCGTTTCATTAATAGGCAATATTAAAGATATAAAGAACGCTCTAGATGTTATAAACATATTATTAAAGGGCGGCAAACACCACACCGCTTTTAAGGTATTGCAGAAGCAAAGGTTCAGAAAACAATAAATATTTTAAGGGGTCAGGTATATCTATGGAAGGTTTAAAAGCACACAAAATGTCAAAGGATCATAAATCCATATCTATAGCAGAATTTTTTGAGAAGAATAAACATCTTTTAGGTTATTCAAACCTTCAGAAATCTTTATTAACGTCTGTTAGAGAGGCAGTAGATAATTCTTTAGATGCTTGTGAGGAAGCAGGAATTCTTCCTGATATTTATGTTGAGATCCAGAATATTAAAGATGAGGAGTTTAAGCTAATAGTGGAGGATAACGGCCCTGGAATAGTAAGGAAGAACATACCTTTAGTTTTTGGGAAACTTCTTTATGGAAGTAAGTTTGGCAAGTATAGCCAGTCTCGGGGCCAGCAGGGTATAGGGATTTCTGGGGTTGTTATGTATGCACAACTTTCCACAGGCAAACCCACAAAGATTTATTCTCGTATAGGGGACGGGAAGGTTCATGTTTTCAAGTTGCATATTAAGGTTGAGACAAATAATCCGGAGATAATATCTGAGGAGGTTTTGGAAGGAAATGGAGAGACAGGTATAAGGATAGAAACATTTATTAAAGGAAAATATACTAAAGGAAAGCAGTCTGTTCTGGAATATCTCAAAGAGATAGCTATAATGACACCTCATGCAAAAATAACATTTATTGACCCTAATGGCGAGACATTTGTTTTTGAAAGAGCAATAGATAAATTACCAAAGAAAGCCAAGCCAATTAAACCACACCCTCATGGTATTGAACTTGGTGTTTTGATAAGAATGTTGTCAAACACTTCTGCTAAAAACATAGTTTCGTTTCTTATGACCGAGTTCTCTAAGATAGGAAGGAATACCGCAGTAGATGTTTTGAACAGAGCCATGATAGATACAAAAACAAAACCAAAATCTATGACTAGGGGAGATGCGGAAAGGCTTTTGAAAGTCTTGCATGAATCTAAATTACAGAGTCCGCCAACAGACTGTTTGTCTCCTGTGGGGGAGGAACCAATAAAAGAAGGTTTGAAGAAAGAGGTCCTTCCTGAGTTTACAGTGGCGGTTTCAAGGAAGCCTGCTGTTTACAGGGGATATCCTTTTCAGATAGAAGTCGGTCTGGCATATGGAGGAAATATAGATAAAGAGGGCACATGTCAGCTCTATAGATATGCAAACAAAGTTCCGCTTTTGTATGAGCAGGGAGCATGCGCTTTAACAAAATCTGTTATTTCAACAGATTGGAGAAGATATGGTTTGAAACAGTCAGAAGGAAATCTTCCTCAAGGACCTTTAGTTATAAGTGTTCATTTTGCTTCTGTATGGGTTCCTTATACTTCTGAAGGTAAAGAAGCTTTGGCCTCTTATCCAGAGATTATAAAAGAGGTAAAACTTTGTTTACAAGAGGCAGCGAGAAAATTAGGAGGATATCTCGGGAAAAAGAAAAAAGCTTCATTGCAAGAAGAAAAGAGAAATATTTTTGTTAAATATATTCCAGAAGTTGTGGATTCTCTTAATAAGATAACCGGTATTAACAGAGAAACAATAGACGAGTATTTCAAGGCTGTTTTGAATACAAAGATTGTTGATTTAACTGACAAAATTACAGAGATGCAAGATGAAGATTATAAGAATTCTTTGAATAATGCAAGGGAACAAGATTCAGAATCTGAGACAGAAGAGGATATTGAAAATATATTCTTGGAGGCTAAAAAGGCGGGAGAGGAAAGACAAAAGTTGTTGTCCGAGATAAAAGAGAAAGAAAAGGAATTAGATTTATAAGGGGATTAAATGGGAAAAGAAACAGACGAAAAGGTTTTGAAGGCTATTGAAGGGATGGCATTAAATATAATAAACCAGATAAAAGACAGGAAAGATCCAAGTATAGATATTCCTTTGCGTTCTTTGAATAATGTGTTTTTTGATGAAACATTAGGAACTATAAATTTGGGTTCTAAGAAACAGAGCAGACATTACTTTAATATAAATCAAGCGAGGAAATTTATGCAGTCTGTTCTCATAGCGTCTGCTGCAAAAGAGCTTATAGAGAGCGGGAAGACAACATCTATAAGAGATCTTTATTATATGACTAAGCACACTATAGGGAACACAAAAGAAAATACATTTGAAGGCCAGGAAGAGAGCGATCCCATAATAGAGGATTTAGAGGTTACATTGGATGCTTTGAGGGAGGGATTGCATTTGTTTGCTTCTAATAGAGGGGCTATGGTAGGGAATATGGTTATTGAGGATTCAGGAGATGTTATTGACTTAAGCAAGTTAGGCTCAGGAGGATGGAGCATTCCTTCAATTGTTGAGAAAGGCACTATTGATTTTAAAGACCATAATGCAGAGTTCGTTTTGATGGTAGAGAAAGATGCTGTATGGAGACGTTTAAATGAGGATAAGTTCTGGAAGAAACACAATTGTTTGCTGGTTCACGGCCAGGGAGTTCCTCCACGAGGAGTAAGAAGACTGCTTTGGAGGCTGAATAAAGAGGAAAACATACCTATATACACCTTTGTTGATAATGATCCCTGGGGGTTCTATATTTATTCTGTTGTTAAACAGGGTTCGATTAATTTGGCGTATGAAAGCAAGAGGATGGCAGTTCCTGATGCCAGGTTTTTAGGATTGAGTTCTTTTGATCAGGAGAGGTATGATCTTCCGAAGAATGTGACAATTAAATTGAATGAGGAGGACAAAAAAAGAGCCAAACAAATTTTAGGGTATCAATGGTTTCAGAAAAAGGAATGGCAGAGAGAAATTAAAGAGATGTTAAGAAAGAATGTTAAACTGGAGTTGGAGGCTTTGTCCGCAAAAGGAATATCTTTTGTTTCTGAAAAGTATCTGCCGGAGAAAATAGAGAACAAATTATGGATTTAGTTTTTGGTTAATTCATATAATTTATTTAGTTTTTCATGAATTGGGTTCATAATTTTTTTATATTCTTCTGATTTTTTTCTTTGTCCCACGGGTTTATAT
>CAZKIC010000072.1:0-4361 GCA_964552785.1 uncultured archaeon | reverse complement strand
TAATTTCACCTTTGTATTTTATAGTTTTTTAATATTTATAAAGATGATTGATTTTCAGGCATCAAAAACAAAACTATATAAACATCGTAGTGATATATTAATATATAAGTGCTTGAAGAGGCCAGCCATTAGTATCTTTATGATATCTTGAGGGGAGTTTATGTTCAAGAAAGAGAGAAGTGATAGTTCTTTTGATGAGAAGTTAAAAGCATTAGAATCAGAAAGGAAACTTATTGAATTAGATTTAGAGAAAAGAATGATTGTTCTTGAAAGGGATTTTGAGAAAATAAAGGCTTCTTTGAAAAATATTGATGATATTGGCGAGATAGACGCGCTAATAAAGAGTTCAAAGGATATACAAAACAGGTTAAGAGAATTAGAGGATATGAAATATTTAGAAAAAATGGAGTTGATATCTTCTTTTGATGAGATAGGCGCCTTAAAACAGGAAATAGAGCTTTTAAAGAAGAAAGAAGCGTTGATAGAGGAGGCAATAGAGAATTTAGGGGATGTGGCGGTTTCAAAAAACTCAAAAGATCTTAATTCTTCAGCTAAAGAGATTGGAACACAGTTAGATGAGTTAAAATCGAAGATAGATTCTTTATCAGAAAAAAAACTTGACAAAAATGATTTTGATGAATATAAGAAAGAGTTTGATGCAGTAAAATCTTCTGTGAATTCTTTGCAAAAGGATATAGCAGATATTGTAGATAATGTTATAAAAGAGATTGATGTTCAAAGAAAGAGAATTGATTTGGCGATATCGGAAGCATCCAGGATTTCAGAACTTGAAAATAAAATAGAAGGAAGCTATAAGGATATATCCTATACAAAGGATTTAGTCAAAAAGAATCAAGAATTTGTTGAAAGTTTAAGGAAAAGAGTTTTAGACACACAAAAATTAATTGAAGCCGAGATTAAGAGCATACAATCAGATGTTGATAATAAAATAAAAAATGAGAAAGAAAGAGAAAAGAAAATTGACGATATAAGAAAAGAACTGCATGATGAGTTTGATTCCCACAAAAAATTTGTTGATTCTAGATTCTCGGAGTTAAGTGATGTGGATAAATCCAATATTTCAAAGGAGCTTAAAGATTACAAGAAATTGTTATCGGAACTAAGAGAATTAAAGGAACTCGGCAATCTTGATTCTAGAATGATAAAAGAAGCTGAAAAATTGAAAAATCTGTTTTCTGAATTGAAAGAAGTAAAGAATATGGATTCGTATATTGAAAAGAAGATTAAAGATTATGTTACTTTGAACTCATTAAATTCAAGATTCAAGGAAATTGAAAAGTCTTTAAGCAAGAATTATTCTACAAAAGAAGAATTTAAGAACATTATAAAGATTATAGACACTCTTTCAGATAAGTTTGAGAAGCACAAGGAAGAGGTTTTAAAGAGTATAAAGTCAGAAGATTCTTCTACATCAAGGAAAATACTGTCTGAGTTGGATAAGCAGAAGAAAACAATTGAGAGACTGCAGAGGGTCAATATTGCTGAAAAACAGTTTAATAAGAAATTAGAAGAAATTGAGAAGAGACTTGTTGACGCTCTTATGAAGATACCGAAAGGCAAGAAAACAATTACTGATAGAGATATTCTTGTAAAACTCTCTTTATTAGAGTCAAGAATTGATGACATCTTTAGTAAACACGCGAAGACATATTCAAAATCTAATAGTTTAGAGGACGACATCATTAATTTAGAGAGCAAACTTGACGGATTATCGGAAGATAATAGTTTTTTGAAAGAAGAAATAAAAAAGCTTGAGGAGTCGTTTAAGAATGCTATTATTGATAATAAAAAAGAGACCCATAAGACAATAGAGTTAAAGGTGAAAGGAAGTTCAAGAGAACTCGAGGATAAAATCGACGAGTTAAATAACGAATTACAGATTATCAAAGACTTTAGGGATGACATTATTAATGATGTTACAAATATGATTAATCAAGCATTAAAAGGGAATAGAGATGTTGAAAAATTGAAATCTTTTGAGGAGTTCGAGTCGAGTAAGATAGATTCAATTGATGAGAAATTATCACAAAGAATCGCTAAGATAGAGTCCAAGATTGAAAGATTATTGTCTTCAGAAACAAAAGGATTTAAGTCTTTAGAGCATGAAAATGAAACATTGAGAAATGAGCTTGAGAAGGTTAAAAATGCTTATTTCAATGACTCTAAATCTGATATCGAGGAGAAAATTGACATGATCTTGAAAGAGAATAAAAAACTCAAAAATGAGTTAGAGGAATTAAAGAGAGCTTATGTCAGAATAATGAATTACGAGAAAACAGCTCCAATGATTCTAGATTGATTGGTGTTTAAAATGCCGTTTGGTTCAAAGGAAGGGGGAAGTTCTAATGAACTTTTAGGAGAGTTGTCTAAAAGATTAAATGACAACATGAGAAGAATCAGGGTGATAGAGGAAACATTAAGAAGTATAAACATGAGGACTAATGAAATTGAGGAACGCTTAATTAATGAGATCAAAAAAATTAATGAGCTGTCGGGGAATTTTGACAGCAATATAAAAGAATTAAATACCAAGACATCTAATATTATAATAGAGATCGAAGAGATAAAGAAGGATATGACGAAATTGGTTAAGAGGTCAGAGCTTAAGGAGATTGAGACTTATTTAGAGCTGATAAGACCTATGACCTCTAAATACATAACAAAAAAAGAAGTTGAAGTGTTGTTTAAGGAGAAGGGATTATAATGCATTTTGAATTATTCGGAAGATTAAAGAACAAAGGAGGAAGTTCTAAACCGCCAACACATCCACCTATGACTGAAACGCATGATACACCATCTACTAGTGAACCCCCTAAAGCTCCGTCTAAAGAGCCCGATTTATCTCAAGTTAGTCAAATGACTCAGCAAGGCAGGCACGAGGCTCAAGTTGTTGAAGTGTTGAAAGCACAAGGGCATGACTATAAATCTATTGACAACGCTTTGAACCAAAATCTAAGAAGGACAGTTATAGGGGAGGATCAACAGGAAACAGTGTTCTTTGATGATTCATTTACGAAACAGAAATCTGCACAGTCTTTGATTCCGGATGATGTTGATGACTCTAGTGAGTTCTTAAATACGAGTGCAACTGCTTTTGGCCAGGTTAAAGAGGATCTAAGACCTCTTAATTACGAGGTCACAAATGTTCAGGGACAAGAAGAAACCAATGAAGAGTATGAAATGTTTATAGAGGAAGTTGAGGAAGTTGTTGATAATTTATTGGAAAAAAGATACGGGAAAATGGACGAGTTCAAGAACGAGATAAAAGGACAGATTGAAGACATACTTTCAAGAGTGACAGAATTGGAGACAAATCTTGATGATATTAATACGAAATTTGATGCGATAGACGCAAGAGTTACAAAAGAACTCAAAGTTTTTAAGACACAATTAGATGAGTTTCATTCAAAACTGGACGGGATAGAGAAGGCTTTCAAAGATGTTATTCCGAGTTTAGTTGAAGGGGTTAAGGAGTTACAGGAATTGATGGATGCTGACGAGGTTAATCTGAAACGTAAGGAAGAGAAGAAAGACGAGAACCTCATGGAAACTCTTGAAGAGGATTTTGAGTTGATGGATAGAAAACCCGAGAATGAAGAGAAGGAACTCAAGGAAATTAAGAAGACTTCAAAGAAGAAAGAGTCAAAGAAAGATTCTAAAAAGGACAAAAATGTAGATGATTTTGATTATGCCGACTTAATAAATTAGCTTTTTGCACCTTTTGCTATCCAGACTATAGCTGCCACCATTATTATAATTATTACTATAGATATTATCAGGTCCGTATCTATTCTGAAATTAATGTTGAAGTTGAATAAATCCAATCCTCCGGCACTTAGGAATGCGGCGATTGCTGCTACAATCCCTATACCCAAGAAACCATATTTTATCCAGTTTCCATCTAAAGCATCCATTTTAATTCCTGCCAGACCCGCTATTACCAGACCCGCAAATAATACTAATAATAGGACAGCGGACAATCCAAAGAATTCTGTTAAAAATGTTCCTTTTATCATGTATGCTACAAAAAATGCGAATACAACAGCTATTGTTCCATTAACGGAAACTTCTGAACTTATTATTTGTTTTGTCTGTAAGATGCCATAAGATATTGCCAATATTAACAGCCAAGGAAATAAAAAATCAAAGAACCCCCAGTTGTTCATTGCATCAAACATATTTCCCATTAAAGACATATCATCACAATTAAATATAGGTAATAAGGGTTTATATTTGTTTTGTGTTTCCCACTCATATTTAAATAGTTTTCTATGTAATATATTGTTTGTATTATCCCAAAATAATTTCCCCCCTAAAAACAAATCTATGAGAAAACTAAA
>CAZKIC010000071.1:0-4388 GCA_964552785.1 uncultured archaeon | reverse complement strand
AACAATACCCTGTACAATATATCTTCAACAAACAACAACTACGGAATCTACATATCTTCATATTCAGACAACAACACCCTAAACGACTCTCATATTGAGAACAACAACAATTATGGGATGTATTTATATTATGCAGGCCAAAACGGACCGAACAAAATATACAACAATTTCTTCAACAACACCAACAACGTTGGTTTTGGAGGAACTATATTCACAAACTACTGGAACACAACATTAACATCAGGAACCAATATAGCAGGGGGGCCGAACATAGGGGGAAACTACTGGGCCAGGCCGGACGGAACAGGATTCTCGGAGACATGTACTTCTACAACAGGAGGTGGGGAGTTGTGTGGACAATCTGCACAGAACAAGGAAGGAATATGCGACTCTCCTTATACCATCGCTACCAATAATGTGGATTATCTGCCTCTTACCAATTATGCGGTTGACCCTCCAACAGAACCCAAACTGGTTGTCAGAGTCTCTTCTCCAGGTTCTTATGAAAACAACTCGCTTTACTCTCTAAAAGAATCGGAAGGAATAGGTTTAACCTCCTACAACTTAAATGACGGAGTAAACACCGCAACTTCCAGTTATATTTGTTCTGCAAAGTCTCCAAATAATATAATATTTTTGATATTTTCAGAAGCAACAAAAGACAAAATAAGGGAAAGGATAAACAAGTATATAAAGAAGAGAACTTTTTTTGATTTCGCCAATCCTTCTTTTGGCTATGCTATGGATGATATCTACAACATAAAAATCAAAATAAACACAGACAAGATAGATTTTCTGAATGATCTGGTTTTGAATCCCGGGAGTTATAAATTAAGCATAAGGCAAGAGGGATATACATCAGGAAAGTCGAAAGTAAATATTAGAGTTCTCTGAGCTTTTTTATGGTAGAAAGGTAGAATATCTCGTTTTCATAAGTTCCATAGACTTCAAAATCATCCAAATTTTGGGATTTCATTAAAGGAGTTAAAAGATTCTCTGAAGAAAGCTGAAGAACATTTGTTCCTGAAGATAACGAACTAAAAGAAGGCAATACAATAATATAGTTCTTTCTGTGTTTCTTCAATAAAAAACAAGGTATCTTTTCTCCAACCCCTGTTGAATCAGACAATCTTATGGCGGGATGTTCATGCCCTATAACAACATTCCTAGATTCTAAAATTTTTCTAGGAATATTTTCGTGTCCGTGTGTTATATAAAACTCATCTATATTTACGTGAGTGGAGATATCTATTTTCAGTTTCTTTAAGATGTTATCTATGAAATTGTCGTGATTTCCTTTTATCATCACCACATCTTTGAAAGAATCCTTAAGATACTCTAAAAAATTTTCAACCTGCTTCATCTCTTTAAAAGAAAATTTTGAGAAATTATGTTTCAGGTCCCCATTTATTATGATTTTGTCGGCTTTGTTTTTTATTTTTTCTATGTTTTGTTTAAGATCTTTCATTTGTTTTTGAGGGAAGAAAATCCCGTTATCCACAAAATAACTTTCTATTCCAAGATGTATGTCCCCTATTACTAATATTTCATCTCCGATCAATAATGCGTTTTGTGGAAGCAACTCGAAATTCCCGAACTTGCCATTAATCTTTTTATTGTTTATAGACATAATTCTTATTAGAAATTAAGCTTTTTATTTTGGTCGATTCAATGAATAAGAAAATTCTGATATTAGGGATTGTTGGATTGATACTCTCGATGTATATTACTTATTTCAGCCTTTCTTTCAATCATGATGAAACTCAAGTATGTGATATTAATGAAGATTTAAATTGTTCCTCGGTTTACAATTCTCCATATTCTTTGATATTCGGGATATCTATTAGTATCTACGGCATATTTTTCTATTTTATTATAATTTATTTTTCTTTAAAGAATCAGGGCAAATATTTGTTTTATTTATCTATACTAGGAGTTTTGTTTAGTGCTTACTTAACTTTCTATGTTGAGTTATATCTGATTGGAGCTTTTTGTGTGTTTTGTTTAGGTTCTGCTTTAGTTACAGTTTTATTGCTTATATTTTCGTATCAATCCAACTCACCCTGAATCTTCTTAAGTATCTGGCGGTGCAACAGCTTAATCATCTCTTTTCTGTTTTCCATTAAAACAGAGTCTTCATGACCCATCAATATTATTGAGTGACTGAAAGGTGACGGGAGTTCTGATTTCTTTGCAACATAAAAATGCCATTTGTGTTTTCTCAGATTTTCAAGAACGAGTTTTGCGTTTTCTATATCCATAGCATCCTCTAAAATCTCTCTGTTTGTTTCTTTTATTACAGGGGAATCGGGATCAATTTTCTTTAAGGCGTGATACAAAAAGAAAGCATTAACATTTTGCCTTCCTACGGATTTTTGCCTTCCTTTGTAACTCCTTAGAATCATAAAAGAACGGGTTGCTACGTGCCTGAATCTTCTTTTGAATATTTCAGAACCTTCTAAAGATTTTATTATTAAAGATTCTATGTTATTGTCTGTAACCAGATCCAGGACTTCAGTCATATTTATTCTTTTGTAGGAAGGAAGCCTTAAATTGAATCCATTATCTGTTATGAGGATTTTGACATTTGTTTTTTTCTTTAAAGAGAGTGAGTAAGCGTAGGCCCTGCTGAGTGCATCATTAACTCTTCTTCCAAATAAAGTGTGGAATATAATATTTTGTCTGCTCAGTTCATCTATGTAATTTTCGATAAGTATTTCTGTGTTTGTTCCTATTTTCAAAAATTTCTTCTGCTCATACATATATTGATAAATCGCATTAGAGGCTTTTTCGTCCAGATAATAATCTTTCTTCAGAATCTCTATTACATCCTCTTTTTTGTTTTTTTCTATTAAGCGGTCCATAGTTCTTCTAAATTCATTTATGCTTAAAGCGAGATCAAAACTCAAAGGGAGCATTTCAGAGAACCAAGCAGGGACTGTTGGTTGTTTATCATATGCTTTCTCAACTCTTGCTTTTAATGATCTGGCAAACTTGAATTCATAAGTCTTTCCGCCCAAAACAAATCTATCTCCTTTCTTCAGACTTTCGAGAAAACCTTCATCTATAGTTCCTATATATTCATCTTTTGTGGTGTACACTTTAGCGGAACTCTCATCAGGTATAGTTCCAACATTTGTTGAGTATATAACGCGGATATTTTTTCCTTTCTTCCCTATCTTTCTCTCATTTTCATCATACCATATTTTTGCGTAGACATTTCTGTCTTCTAAAGACACATATTCTCCAGAAAGATATCTTATCACTTTCATAAAATCTTCATAACTTAGGTTGCGGTAGTTGTAGCTCTTCTTTATGAGGTTAAAAGCTTCATCTATAGTCCATTGTTTTTCTATAGTCATCCCTATTATATGTTGTGTCAGCACATCTAATGAGTTTTGAGGTATGTGTATGCGGTCGATGAAGTAGTCTCTGGCTTTTTTTGCAAGAACTGTGCATTCCACAAGGTCATCTCTATCCAATACCACCAGTCTTCCTTTTGAAATCTCTGTAAGTTTGTGTCCGGCCCTTCCAATTCTTTGCAATGCGCGAGCGATTGACTTAGGAGATCCTAAAAGAATAACGAGATCAACATAACCAACATCTATGCCTAATTCTAAGGATGTAGAGGTTACAACACATTTTAGTTTGCCTTGCTTTAATTTGTTCTCTACTTTCAATCTTACGTCTCTTGACAATGAACCGTGGTGAGTCTCTATAAGATCCTCATATTTCTCTTTGTACTTTTCTTTTAAATTATGAACTATTCTTTCTGTTCCTGCCCTTGTGTTTGTGAATATTATTGTTGTTTTGTGTTTCTGTATTAATTCGTCAAGGGTTTTGTATAAAGCTTCCTGAACATCATTGTAAGATGTATATATTAGATCATCAACAGGAGATATTACTTTAAGGTCTATTTTTTTCATATAATTGATGTCAACAACCTTGCAATCTCCATTTTCTCCAACAAGATATTTTGCTACATCTTCAAGAGGAGATATTGTTGCAGACAATCCAATCCTTACGGGTTTATGTTCTATATAATGGACAAGTCTTTCAATACTTAAAGAGAGATGAACACCCCTTTTGTTTTCAGCCAAAGCATGCAACTCGTCTATAATCAAGAATTGTATCTCTCTTAGTTTCAATGATAGTTTGGGTGCTACAAGAATTATTGATAAGCTTTCAGGGGTTGTTATGTATATATGAGGGGGTTTTTTTAAATGCTGAGACCTTTCTGTTTGCGTTGTGTCCCCGGTTCTTTTCGCCACTCTTATCTTTTGAAGTTTTATATTCTTTTTTTCTGCTATCTTATATATTTCTTTCAGAGGTTCTTCCAAATTTTTGTGGATGTCGTTGTTTAAGGCTTTTAGAGGAGATATATAGAG
>CAZKIC010000070.1:0-4536 GCA_964552785.1 uncultured archaeon | reverse complement strand
CTTCTAAAGCCATAAATACCACCAATATATTAAAGTTCAGAAAACATTATATATTTATTATGTTTTATATACTAAATAACACTATTAGATTTCTAGAGGGATTTTATGAATATTTTTATAGAAACACACGGTTGCGATATAAATTTAGTGACAACAGAAATAATTGCCAAAAAATTAATTGATAAAGGACACAAATTATCTTCAAAAGAAGATGCAGATCTGATAATCATAAATTCATGCGCTCTGAACAAGGAAAATCAAAGAAAGATATTAAAGAGTATAAAGGAGTCAAATGAAACATTAAAGAAGATTCTTGTTGTTGGCTGTCTGCCGGAAATAGATTCCAAATCAATTGAGGATATTTCTCCAAATATTTCTTATGCAGGAACTTCTTCTTTATCTTATCTGGATGAAATAATTGAAAATATATCAGAAGACATGGTAACAAGAAGAAAGGAAGACATTCCGAGAACATTGATAAAACAGGACAAGATTTCTCTAAACTCAGTATCATTTAATTTACCTATTTCTGAAGGTTGTTCTAATAATTGCACTTTTTGTGTTGAACCATTTACATATGGAACTCATGTTTCCTACGAACCTGATGAAATTATAATCAAGGCGCACGAGGCACTAAATAAAAACTACAAAGAAATAAATTTAATAGGAAATGAATTAGCTTCTTACGGGCTTGACAACTCCACTAAGTTGCCTTCATTATTAAGAAAATTGACCACATTACCCGGAGAATTTAAGATAAAGTTAGGGGTTATGAATCCAGGGAATCTTCTTAAAATACTTGATGATTTAATGCTTTCAATGAGTTCTAATAAAGTATACAAATATATTGAGCTTCCTTTACAATCCGGCTCAAATGAAATATTAAAAAGAATGAATCGTAACTACACTGCTGAAGAATTCAAACTTATAATTTCAAAATTAAGACAAAAATTTCCGAATATAACAATATCAACTGATGTAATGTTGGGGTTTCCCGGAGAAAGTGATGAGGATTACGTTAAAACAAAAAGACTTATAGAAGAAGTAAAACCCGATATATTAAACATTTATGTTTACTCAAAAATGCCTTTTACCAAGTCTCCGGAATCTGATGTTCTTTCATGGAAAACAAAGAACAGGATGATAGATCTAAAGAGTTCATTTGAAAGAATACAGTCTAAGAAAATGAAAGAAAACATAGGATTAAGAGGGTCTGCTTTGGTAACAGGCCATTTTAACACTCAATATTCATTAGCAAGAACAGATAATTATCTTCCTGTTCTTATAAACAGGTCCAATCCTGGAGAAAAAGTCCAGATAGAGATAATAAACTCCGAAGGAGATTATTATATAGGAATGTGATACCATAGGAAAGTTTGACTTTAAGGGAAAGCTGGTTAAAATAGAAAAAGAATCAGAGGATGTTAAATCTTTTTATTTTGAGTTAGATCGAAGAATGGACTATAAATCAGGTCAGTTCGTAAATATAACTGTTGAAACCTCAGAAGGATATTTAACAAAACCCTATTCTATTGAATCAGCTCCACATGAGAAATACCTTAAAATAACTTTAAAAAATGCAAAAACCGGAGGGGTTTCTCAAACACTGTGTGAGAAAGCAAAAGAAGATCAAATATTTGATATAAAAGGACCTTTTGGCGTTTTCTGTTTAGACGACAAACACAAGAAACATGTATTCATAGCAGGGGGCACGGGAATAACACCTTTTATGTCTATGATGAAGGATGCAGAACACAAAAAACTGGATCTCAGATTAACTGCTTTATTTAGTTTCAGGACACCAAAACACATAATACTGAAGAAAGAAATTAACAGATTAAAGAAAAACCCGTCAATAAAATTCTTGCTGACAATGACCAGAATAGATGAAAATGACAAATGGGCGGGAGAGAGAGGGAGATGGGATATTGAGAAACTAAGAAAATATAAGAAAGACATTGATTTTAAAACAAGTTTGTTTTATATTTGCGGACCCAATACTATGGCGGAAAATATTACTTCTTATCTAAAAGAGTTGGGTGTTGATAAAAGCAGGATACGTATCGAAGGTTGGGGTTAAATGTTCAAACCCAAAAAACTTTATTTTGGAACAGCAGGAATACCTCTTTCAACTCCAAAGTCAAGCACTTTGGAGGGAATAAAAAGAGTCCGGGAATTGAATTTGGATTCTATGGAATTGGAGTTCGTTCATGGTATTAATTTATCTTTTGAGAAAGCAAAAGAAATTAATATCCAGAGAAAGGAAAGTAATGTTGTATTAACCGCCCATGCTCCTTATTATATAAATTTGAATGCTCGGGAAAAAGTCAAATTAGAGGCATCAAAAAAAAGAATTCTTGATACAGCAAAAATAGGTTATGAAGCAGGGGCATACTCCATTACGTTTCATCCGGCATTTTATATGAAGCAGGAAAAATCTTTTGTTTACAATAAAGTGTTTGAAGCAATAAAAGAAATTTCAAAAGAGCTTAAAGAAGAATCTGTTGATATCTGGATTAGACCGGAGCTGACAGGCAAACCAACACAATTCGGAGATCTTGATGAAATAGTTTCTTTGAGCAGGGATATAGAGAATGTATTGCCTTGTTTTGATTTTGCCCATTATCATGCCAGGTACAACGGAAGGAACAACACACAAGAAGAGTTCAGAGAATCATTGGGATTTATAGAGAAAGAATTAGGAAGATTTGCTTTGGATAACATGCATGTTCATATATCCGGCATCAATTACACAGAAAAAGGAGAAAGAAACCATTTAACTCTAAGAGAGAGCGATATGAATTGGAAAGACCTCTTAAATGTATGGAAAGAATTCAAAATAAAAGGTGTTGTTGTATCAGAATCTCCAAATATTGAAGATGACGCAATACTATTAAAAAAATATTGGGAAACAATATAAAGATGAAAGAGAAAACATATTTAGGTGATAACATGAGCGCACTTGAAAAAATAGAAAAAAAATTAACTTTAAAGAAAGAGTCTGCCTGGGATAATTACGATGAAAAAGAAAAGAAAAAAATATTTCAGTTCTCTGATAAATACAAAGAATTTCTAAGCAATTACAAAACAGAAAGAAGAAGAGTTAAGTTTATCTTGGAGAACTTAAAGAGCAAAGGGTTTGAGGATATTTCCAAAAAGAAAAAATTGAAGAAAGGGGACAAAGTTTACAAGGTTTTTAGGGAAAGAACCTTGGTTGCATGTGTTGTTGGAGAGAATTTTGATAAAATACATCTTGTAGGCTCTCATTTGGACAGCCCGAGAATTGATTTAAAACCACACCCTTTGATGGAAGGTGGGAAGTTGGCTTATTTCAAATCTCATTATTATGGAGGTATAAAAAAATACAATTGGTTGAACACCCCTTTGAGTGTTTATGGAGTCATACACACAAAAAACGGAAAAAAAGTAAATGTGGAGATTGGAGACAAAGAAGGAGATCCTGTTTTCGTGATTCCTGATCTGGTCCCTCATTTGTGGTCCAAACAGAGGGAAAAGAAAGCGTATGAGGTTGTGGAAGGAGAGCAGATGGGCATTCTTGTGGGAAATATGCCTGTAAATGATGAGAAAGTCAAAGAAAAGTTAAAATTAATGGTCTTAAAGATTTTGAATGAGAAATACGGGATAATTGAGGAGGATTTTGTTACTGGAGATTTGCAGTTTGTTCCTTCAGGAAAAGCAAGAGATTTGGGATTTGATAAATCCATGATTATCGGATACGGACAAGATGATGGTGTTTGCGTCTACACATCTTTGAAAGCTTTGGAATCTCTCAAGAATGTAAAAAATATAGCCATTGTTTATTTTTCTGATAAAGAAGAGATCGGCTCTTACGGAGACACAGGAGCGAAAGGGCCTTTATTGAAGAACTTTATTGAAGAGATTCATGAGAAACTGGGATTAAGAAAAAGTATAAGAGAGATACTTGAGAACTCAAACTCTATTTCTGCTGACACTACAACAGCCATTAATCCGAATTTCCCGGAAACTCATGACGCCCAGAATGCTTCTGTTTTAGGGGGTGGAGTTTCAATAGAAAAGTACAGCGGAGCAGGAGGCAAATATTATAGTTCCGAAGCATCATCTGAATACTTCCAGTATATAAGACATTTGGCAGACAAGAATAAAATAAGATGGCAAACCGGAGAGATATCTGTTATTGATCTGGGTGGCGGAGGAACAATAGCATCCTTTTTATCAGAACTCGGATTTAATGTCCTGGATGCAGGCCCGTGCAATATAGGCATGCACACCCCTCTTGACATAACCTCCAAAGTGGATGTCTATGAATCTTACCGCCTGTACAAAGTGTTTTTGGAGGATTAATTCCTCTCGTGCTTTTTTTTCTTAAAAATAGTCGATGAAAGTACTATTTGATGTGAGTTGTTTTTAGAAAGAGAACAGAATCATTTTTGTTGTTTTAATTTGAAAAAGAGAAAAACTAAGGGACTAAAAGCTTGTATATTGCAACAACATTGCCCTTGCCTTTCTCTTCTTTTATATTATTTGGTTTTATAC
>CAZKIC010000069.1:0-4548 GCA_964552785.1 uncultured archaeon | reverse complement strand
GACATAAATCATTTATTGGCGATTCAGCAGCAGCTCTCCTATATCGAATCAAGAATAAGGTATTATGAGAAAGTTTTGAGTAATTTAGAGACAAAAGTTGACTACTCTGAATTATATTTAACAATAAATGAGAAAGAAAGTGTATACAGAAACACATTCGCATCTTTCAGAGAGATTTTAAGAAGATTTCTGACATCTTTGAATGCAGGATTAAACACATTAGTCTATATCTTAGGTTATGTCATACCATTCCTTGTAATTTATAGTATATACCGTTTAATCAAAAGTTTAATCAAAAGAAAATATTAAAGGAGGGTTTTTATGAAAAAGGAAAGACCGTTAGGAGTAACAATCCTGGCAATATTGGGTTATATAGGGACTGTCTTATTGGCAATTGGCGGCATACTTATGTTTACGGGTGCTGGTTTTTTAACAACATCATTCGGAACTCTTGGAGTATTCAGTAGTAATGTTTTTATTGGCATGGGTGTGTTCTTTTTGGCTTTTGCAGTTTTGCAGTTTTTCATTGCAAAAGGATTGTGGGATGGAAAAAACTGGGCAAGAATAATAACAATAGTTTTTGCCGCAATTGGTGTTTTGAGTGCTTTAATGTCATTAATATCGGGCTCCTTTTCATCAATAATATCTTTGGCAATCGATGGTGTAATTATATGGTATTTGGCAACAGTTGGGGAAGTAAAAAGATTCTTCGGAGCTTAATCATCAAAATAAACTACTTTTAGTTTCGAGATTTTTTCCTCAACAACCTTTTTCTCTTTTTTCACAAATTTTTTCAAAAATTTCAACATTGTTTCGTTTTCCAACAGAGCAAAACCAGCTATAAGAAAAACAATCCCTTGTAATACAGGCAGAAACAGACCTATAATTCCTAAAAAAACTAAAAAATATCCTGCACCTTTTTTTAAGTATTTCTTCATACCGTTATATTAGTCTTTTTTGGTTTTATTATTTTCTTTTATCTTAATAAAAGAACTAAGAGAAAAAGCCAACATCATCCGAAATAACTCAACTCATCTTCTTTTGCATGGATTTCTTTTACCGCTTTAACTCTTTTTGCAAAACTTTTTACTAGTTCCTTTGAAACGGAAGGTTTTACATTTTTTAATGCCTCGTCAAAATCTTTTTTGGTTACACTTTTCGAGTTTATATCTCTTCTTAAAGCGTTAATTCCTGCTTCTCTGCACAAAGCTTCTATATCTGCGCCAACATAACCTTCTGTTTTTTCAACCAGATCTTCTATTTTTACGTCTTTTTCAAGGGGAACTCCTTTAAGATGAATCTCAAACATCCTTTTTCTGTCATTCTTATCAGGAACAGGGATATGTACTTGTCTGTCAAACCTGCCTGATCTTAACAATGCGGGTTCTATAGAATCAGGACGGTTAGTAGCCCCGATAACCACAACACCCTTTAATCCTTCCAACCCATCCATTTCTGTAAGTATTTGGGTTACAACCCTGTCCGTTACTTCACTACTGCTCACACCCCTTCTTGGTGCTATCGCATCTATTTCATCTATGAATACAATGGAGGGAGCAACTTGTTTTGCTCTTTTGAACACCTCTCTTATTTTTTGTTCACTTTCTCCAACCCATTTGCTTAAAACATCACTTCCTTTTATAGATATAAAATTAAATTCAGATTCATTAGCCACAGCTTTGGCAAGAAGAGTCTTTCCTGTTCCCGGCAAACCATACAGCAGGATACCTTTTGGAGGTTTTATATTTAATCTCTTATATGCGTCAATATGCTTTATTGGCCACTCTACCATCTCTTTTAATTTTTGTTTTACCTCCTCTAGACCCCCAACATCATCCCATTTTACTTTTGGAACCTCGACCAAAACCTCCCTCATGGCACTCGGTTCTACCTGCAACATAGCATCATTAAAATCAGAAGCAGTAACTTTCAATTTCTTTAAAACTTTTTCAGGAAGCTTTTCATCCTTAATATTTACTTCAGGAATAACTCTTCTTAATGTGGACATAGCAGATTCTTTTGCTAAGGCTTCTAAATCAGCACCAACGTATCCATGAGTCATATCTGCTATTTTTTTCAGGTCAACATCTTTTGCCAGAGGCATGCCTCTTGTATGTATCTGTAAAATCTCTAATCGTCCTTCTCTATCTGGAACCCCTATCTCTATCTCTCTGTCAAATCTCCCCGGTCTTCTTAGAGCCGGATCAAGAGAATCAGGCCTGTTTGTAGCAGCTATAACAACAACTTGCCCTCTTGACTCCATTCCATCCATACTTGCCAATAATTGAGCCACCATTCTTCTTTCAACCTCTCCCATTACTTCCTCTCTTTTTGGCGCTATTGCATCTATTTCATCTATAAAAATTATGGATGGAGCATTTTCTTCCGCTTGCTTAAAAATATTTCTTATTTTCTTTTCACTTTCTCCATACCATTTCGAAGTTACTTCTGGGCCGTTTATGACAATAAAGTTACTCCCGGTTTCATTTGCAACAGCCCTTGCCAGCAAAGTCTTTCCTGTTCCCGGAGGACCATATAAAAGCACTCCTTTAGGAGCTCCTATACCCAATCTTTCAAACAATTCTGGGTATTTTAAAGGAAGTTCTATCATCTCCCTGACTTTCCTCACAGCAGGCCTTATACCACCTATGTCCTCATAACTTATTACAGGCACTCTTGCCTCTTCTTTAACTTCTGTCGCTTTAGATATATATTCAACATTAGTTATATCTGTAATCTTAACAGGCCCTTTTGGTATGGTGTCAACAATGACGAACCTCATTTCTCCAAAACCAAAAGCACCGGAAAACATAGCCTCCATTGCATCATAAGGTGTATTCGGCCCCCTTTTTCTTGATTTAGGAAGAACAATATCTCCTTTTGTTATTGCTCTGTGAATCATGCTTCTTTTTATATACTCTTTTGGGATATGGACCGTAACCCCTCTGTCTGCAGGAGCAACAGTAACTTTTTTCGCCTCTCTTACTTCTGCCTTTCTTAAGACAATTTTATCTCCTATTGTTGTTTCAGCATTCCTTCTTGTGTATCCGTCCATCCTTATAATGTTTAATCCTGCGTCTGTAGGATATGCTCTTATAGCCTCTACAACAGTCTTTCTTTTACCTTCAATTTCAACAAATTCTCCTTCTCTTATTCCCAATTCTTCCATCTTTTTGACATCAAACCTTACTATACCTATTCCAATATCGTTTTGCGCATTACTTGGAATCTCCCCTACTTTCAGAAATATTTCTTTTACCATATTAATCCCTTACATAATTGTAATATGAATATTATAAATTAAAACTTTTAAACCTTCCACACCAAAAGGTTTTATGGAAGAAGCAAAAAAAATCCAGCCCGTAGATATAAAAGATTCCGAATTATTCAAAACAAATGCGGAACCAATAGACGAACTTTTAAATGGAGGTCTAGAAAAAGGAATAATAACCAACTTTTATGGCCCTTCCGGATCAGGAAAAACAAATATCTCTATAATAGCTTCTGCTGCAGCTTCAAAAGAAGGAAAGAAAGCAATATTTATAGACACAGAAAGAGGATTTTCTCCTGAAAGATACATTCAGATACACAACAGAGAAGGACTAAAGAATATTATTCTTTTCAACCCAAAAGACTTCTGGGAGCAAAAAAAAGTAATCTTTCAGTTAAAGGATATTGACAACACTAAAGACCTAGGGATTATTGTTGTTGATTCTTTAGCGCCTTTGTATCGACTACAACTTAACAAAGAAAAATTCCAGGAGATAAATACAGAGCTTTCAAAACAATTATTCACTTTATCAAATTTAGCAAGAGAATTAAATATACCTGTATTAATAACAAATCAAGTTTACACTGATTTCGATACATCCGAGATAGAATTAGTGGGAAAGGACATACCAAAATATTACTCAAAATCCTTGATAATGCTGGAAAAAACAGGAACAAATAAACGAAAAGCAACAATCACAAAACACAGATTCATAGAAGAAGGAAGGTCAATAGAATTCGAAATCACTTACTCAGGAATTGAAAAAAACAGGAAAAAACACAGGATTTTCTCATAACTATTATTCTGTTATTATTTTAAAAAAATTAAAACCTATAGATAAATTATGAATATATACGATATACTTAAAAGCGCAAACTGCCTTAGAAAAGGAGAATTTATTGTTTACAGTGATATAAAACTGCCATTTTACTTTGACTATTCTAAATTGTATTCTTCTCCAAGATATTTTGATTTTGTAACAGATCTTTTATCAGAGGAAGTTAAGAACATAGGGCCTAATGTTATTGCAGGAGCATATACATCTGGTTATCCTTTAGTTGCTGCTATCTCTCTAAAGACTAATATATCCCAATGTTTTGTAAGAAGATCTAAAAAAGAATACGGCGCGAAAACACAAATCGATGGAACTATAAAACCAGGAGACAAAGTTGTTTTAGTTGACGATTCTATATCAATATTAGAGCATAATATTGATTTTATAAACGCCATAAAAGATGCTGGAGGAATAATAACACATTATCTAACCATACTTGATT
>CAZKIC010000068.1:0-4584 GCA_964552785.1 uncultured archaeon | reverse complement strand
TTATAAAATAACAGAGTAATCTAAAGCACTGTTACCACTCCTTCTCAAAACTATTAAAATCCTTAACAGGAGCAACAAATTTTGAGTTCCTTATAAGCTCAAATCTCTTTTTTGCACTCCTTATCTTAATCTTTTCGTCAGGTCTTAATTCATAAATATTATTAGTTCCTTTAGTTTCAACTACAAAGTAAATTTTTTCAGAAGTAACACCATTTTGAACTTTTTCTACTACGATTGCCCAATCAGGTGTATAGTTCCCTGCTGGTGTTTCTATCGTATACCAATCAGGCAATTTTATAAATAATTTTATCCGAGAATCTTTGTCAAGTGCCTTGGCAAATTCTTCTTCTATATTTGATTCTTTAATTATTCCATCATAAATCGATTTTTGTACTTTTATCACATACTTCCTATAGCTTGCTATTTCTTCCCTTAGGAGACCAACATCATATCTCTCTTCCAAATCAATATATTTGATACCCTCTACTTCAAATGATCTCTTATGCTCTTTAATAACTTCTATAACTTTTTCTGCATATCTTTGAGGATTTAAAAATAAGAGATCAAGATTATTAGAACCCGCTAATATTCTAAATATTGTATTTCTGGTTAAACTAGTTTCTTTCTCAATGTAAGATATAAGATTTGAAACTTTAGTAACCTGTGTTTTTTCTGCTGATTCTCTAATAAATTCCTCTTTGATTGTTTCAGATTTAATTTCATCCACCCTAACTTTCTTAATACTTATTTCTAGCTCTTTTATTTCAATCTTTTTTATCTCCCGAATACATTGCTCAATAAATTTATCCACATCAATGTCTACAATATATTTTGCTTTAGGAGAAACTCTCTCCCATAAATTTTTAAATAATTCCCCATGAATTACTTCATCCTTCCGTTTTATTTTTATCCTTTGCTTTCTTTCTTCAACAGGAGGTGCCTCAACGCCTGCTTCCTCTCTATACTCAGTTTGCAACCTTTCTAAATATTCCTTATAACTTTCATTTGTAATCACCGTCAATAAATTTATTTCCCTATCCTGAATTCTATTACCATTCTGATCAACGGGTAATCTTAAGCCCCTCCCAATTTCTTGTCTCTTTTTTATCTCGGAAGTAGAATAAGCAAGAGTACAAATATTAAACACATTCGGATTATCCCAACCTTCTCTTAACGCCGAATGAGAAAAAATAAACTCTACAGGTTCATCTAGTGAGAGTAGTCTCTCTTTATCCTTCATAATTAAATCATAAGCTGATTCATCTTCTTCAATGCTTTTATCTCTTTTCATTTTTGAGAAATAACCACTATGAATTTTCTTTACATCTAATTTTGAAAATCCCTTAAATCCATTCTGAATAAGTCTAATAAATTCTTCTTCAAACATTCTTCGAACAGTTCCATCTTCCGGTAGATAATCATCAACTCTGTTAAGGAAGAATAAACTTAATACTTTAATTCCTTTAGAATTTAGTTTTTTCTTTTTATCTAAATGTTCTCTTATTGTCTCTCGCACCATTACTCGTATTATTTCATCTTCATCCACCGAAGATTTACCTTCATAAATTTTTAATCCATTAGAGAATAAAATATATCCTGCCCCTTTGTTTATCTCACTAACAATAAAACCGTTGTAATAAGAATTGTTTGTTTTCTTTTCTAAATCGTCGCCATGTTTGATTGTTGTTGTCTTAAGCTTTATACCATCCTTTGTATTTACAAAAACTTTAACTTTTGCTTTTAAACCACTTGATGTTGACTCTATCCTGTCTAAAATAATCTTCTTACTACTTGGGTCTCCTTCCTCTGTAATAGAAAGAACTTCTATTTTTTTAACCAATCCAAGATTATACGCATCAAATGGAGTTAGTCTATACACAAGATTATAAATATCCCTGTGAGTTGCAGAGTAGCGTAACACAAAAAGAGGATTTAATTGTTCAATTCCCCATAAAGTGGCTTCTCCTCCCATTTTCTGGGGTTCATCAAGAATAACGATAGGATTTGTTTTCTTAACAATCTCAATTGGTTTATCCCCCATTTTATCATGAATATTATGGATGATATTTATATCTTTATTAAAAGCATCTCTTGTAATAACCATAATCTGAAGATTTGTATCCTGTCCAAACATCCTAACCATTACTAAGTTATCAGACTTATATGGGAAATAGGTATAAGGCAAATTATCATACAGCTGTTTAAAATGCTCTTTTGTAATGTCTAATGTTTTTAAAACTCCTTCTTTTATAGCTACCGATGGAACGACAATAATAAACTTTTTAAATCCATACTTCTGATTTAATTCCAATATAGTTCTCAAGTACACATAGGTTTTTCCGGTTCCTGTCTCCATCTCAATTGTAAAATTGTAAGGTTCTTTTAAATCATCAATGTTAGATAAAGGGAGCCCATTCCTATTCTGGATTACTTGTAAATTCTCAAGGATTTTTTCTCTTGGTAGGTCCAATATATTAGGGATGATTTGAAAAGTATAATCAAAAGATCTTTTAGTCTGACCTTTGAATAGGTCAACAACTGAATTTATTGCATCAATCTGAAAATCTAATTTGGGGTCAAATTTTAACTTTAACATTTTATATTACCTTCAACCTTACAAAAGCACTTAAGTTTATCTTATCGTTATCTGTTAACGCTTTATCCAGAAATACAAACATTTTCCCTTTAAATTTTGGGGTTCTTATCTCCTCAATTGTCTCAGGAGAAAATTTATTCTCTAAGGAAATATAGAAATCTAAGTTTTGTTCTTCATCTTTAACATAATAAAATTCATTATCTTTAATCTTTATTTTCTTAAGTTTAGAATTCAAGCTTAATCCTTCTTTTAGCATTACTTCATAAATAACATCAATTTCTTTCCAACCAGAAACTAACGGTTCATTAACCCACATTCCAAGCCAATCAAGATATTTCTTCTTTAATTCTTCTTTATTTTCAGAAGGGTCAAATTCAAACTCATCCTTGAGATTAAAGTTAGATTTATCAAGTTTAAAAACCTTAAACCCAAAATCTTGGTTATTATTCAAAAGGTTGTCTTCGTTTTTGTGTTTTTCAGAAACTCTTTTTAATCTTTCAATACAAATATCTGCAACTGTTGGAAAATCTTTTTTAATTTCTTCGTTTTGAACTTCCTCATCAAGTTGAACAAGAATAAATTTGCGATTGCCACCATCTTCTTTATTCAAATCCCAGACAGCCTGTCCCGTTGTGCCAGAGCCAGCAAAGAAGTCAAGGATGAGATCATCGGTATCGCTCCCAATCTCAAGCAATATCTTTATCAGAGCTATTGACTTTGGATAATCATAAGGGAGTACACCATTAAAAACATCTTTTAACACCTCAGTACCTCGTTCATTAACTATTTCTTTGTCGTCTATTACCGAACGTAACATCTTAGTGGCTTTTCTGTATTTTTCTACAATTTGAAATTCGCCGTTTCGTATCTGTTTTGCAACAAGGTTTGTATTAAGATTTGTTCTGGCTTTCTCTCTTCCCCATCTCCATACAGTTTGCACCCCTTGAGACTTTTTAGGAAGTACTTCTATCACATGTCTTTCATCTTTTTCCAACGAGATATGGTAAAATCCATTCTCATCACGGCTATTGGGATCCAAATAAAATGCGTAGAATAAATTGGGACGATTATTAATATTAAAACGAATATTACGATTCCTTAATTCACGGATCTCAAATCCACCTAAGGAATCATAGTAAGGAAATTTGTAATTCTTTTCTTTTTGTATCTCCTTTAATTTAGCTTCGGTTGTTTTCTGATACACAATAATATATTCATGTGTCCTTGCTATCCCTCCATAGTCTCTTCCACCTCGATTGGTTATAGCAATCATATTTGCTACAAAATTCTCCTCCCCAAATATCTCATCCATAATCATCCTTAAATGATGGACTTCATTATCATCTATTGAGATAAAAATAACCCCGTCATTTTTTAATAAACTTCTTGCTAAAAACAGTCTTGGATACATAAAATTAAGCCAGTCAGAATGATACCGTCCACTTGTTTCTGTATTAGTAGTAAGTTTTTTACCTTCACTGTCAATCTGTCCTGTCTTTTCTAAATAATCTTTTAATGGCTCTTTAAAGTTATCTCTATAAATAAAATCTTTGCCAGTGTTGTAAGGTGGATCAATATAAATCATCTTAATCTTTCCAAAGTATGGTTTAAGCAAAAGTTTTAATGTTTCTAAATTCTCTCCCACAATAACAATGTTTTCTGTTTTATCAAAATCAATGGATCTTTCTTTAAGAGGTTTTAGTGTTCCATAAGCAGGTGCTTGAATGATTTTATAAATATTACTTTTCCCAGCCCAGTTAAAATAAAACCTATCATCCTCTTTCTCAATAATTTCACCACTCAACAACGCCTTTAACTTCTCAAAATTAACCTTCCCATCCTCAACCACTTGAGGACAAATCTCCTTTAACCCTTTTTTAATATCCACACTGACAGATTTATTAACCTTTTCAATCATCTTTCTTCTCCATTTTATTAAAATTTCTCAGACTTCCTTCTTTGATCCAATTATCTATTAAATCTTTTTT
>CAZKIC010000067.1:0-4599 GCA_964552785.1 uncultured archaeon | reverse complement strand
GGTAGATATGAGAGTGTTATTTGTCTCAGATTTTCATCTGAACAACAAATTCATTAAAAAGACTGTAGATGTAGTAAAAAAAGAAAAAATAGATCTTGTTGTAAATAATGGAGACTATCTATCTAATGACTATGCTGAAAAGTTCTTTAAAGCAATGAATGACATAAACACAAAAACATTCACTATCAACGGAAACTGGGATGGAGATCTTGAAAGTAATTTTGAGAATGTTAAGGTTCTTCAAAATAATATGGAGAGTTTTAAGGGATTCTTTTTCTACGGAATAGATGAAAATGACTTGGTTGAGGAGGAATTATACGAGAATACAAAAGATGCTGATCCAAGGAAACTTATAATACTCGGCCATTATCCACCTTATAAATTGAGGGACAGAATGTGGAATGGCGCAAATATAGGGTTTAAAGTATATACAAAATTCATCAAAGACAGACAACCATTGATATTCTCTTGTGGACATATACATGAAGACAACGGTGTTACAAAGGCAAAAAATACTTTGGTTATTAATTCTGCATTGGCTGCTGTGCCTTCTGGATATATTGTTGATATTCCGGAAGAAAGTAATATCAAAGAATTAAAGATTAAGAAAGTTAATTTTCTATAGTGATTTAATGAGTAAAACTATAATACCTCATAATTACAGGTCAAGATATTATGGAATATTGGGCAAAGAGAACAAGGAATTCCTTAGATATTGTTCTTTGCCACTTAGAAAATCAATAAGAATAAATACACTTAAAGCTTCTGTTAAGGATGTCAAAAAGAGATTGGAGAACAAAGGATTTTCTTTGGAGAGAGTACCATGGACAACTAATGGTTTTTGGGTGTCAAAAAAAACCACTGAGGAGGCTTTAGGAAACACTGAAGAACATTTTCTGGGTTATTTTTATATCCAGGAAGCGTCATCTATGATACCTCCCATAGTTTTAGATCCGAAACCAGAAGATGTTGTTCTGGACATGTCTGCCGCCCCTGGTTCAAAAACAACGCAAATGTCCGAGATGATGAAAAACAAAGGAGTAATCATAGCTAATGACTCTAATTTCAATAGACTTAAAGCGTTGAAGTTCAACATTGAGAAAGGTGGCAATTTGAATGTTGTTATCACAAACAAAGACGGAAGGAAATTCCATAAAACCAATTTGATGTTTGATAAAATACTGCTTGATGCACCATGCTCTTCCGAAGGAACAATTCGTAAAGACTGGAAGGTATTATCAAGATGGAACGAAAGTTTAGTCAGAAGCTTGTCCAAATTGCAGAAAAGACTGATATTGTCGGCTTTTGATTCTCTGAAAGAGAATGGAGTAATGGTTTATTCTACATGTACACTATCCCCCGAGGAGAATGAAGAAGTTATAGATTTTCTTTTGAAGAACAGAGAGGGGGTTATTTTAGAAGAGATAAAAGTAGAAGGATTGAAACACCGAGAAGGAATTACTTCCTGGGAAAGTAAAGAATACTCTTCAGAGGTTAAGAAGTGTGCCCGTATCTGGCCACAAGACAACGATTCTGAAGGATTTTTTATCTGTAGGATAAAAAAGCTTAGAACGCAGTGAGATGATTTTTTATCCTCTATATAATAAGATAAAAGCAGTAAAAAGTAAGTAATGGAAAGAATTAGAATTACCCCCTAGCATTTTATAATATTTTCTATTCAAAGAATAAATTATAATGGTGAGTTTATGAAAAAAGAACAAACAAAAAAGAACAAAGTTTATGTTTCCGACACGTCCTCTATAATTAATGGACAAATAACAGAATTAATTGAAAAGAAAGTTATAAAGAAAAATGATGTAGTGGTTGTTCCGGAGTTTGTAATTTCTGAACTGGAGAACCAGGCAAATAGAGGAAAAGAGATAGGTTTTTTCGGTTTAGAGGAATTAAAAAATATAAGAGAATTGTGCAAAAAAAAGAATATTACTCTGGATACAACAGGAAGAAGACCCACGACAGAAGAGATTCAATTAGCCAAATCCGGACGAATAGATTCTCTCATAAGGGATGTTGCAAAAGAGATGGATGGTGTATTAGTTACATCTGATGTTGTCCAAGCCAAGTCTGCAGAAGCCATAGGTTTGGAGGTTATCTATTTTGAAAGGGAAGAGGAGAACAAATTAAGAATAAAGGAATATTTTGATAATAAAACAATGTCTGTACATCTTAAAGAAGGATGCAAAGCCAAGGCCAAAAGAGGCTCCCCTGGTAACTTTAAATTAGAGGTTATAGGCAAGAAAATATTAACCAAGGAGTACTTAGAAGAACTTATTACAGAAATAATGGATCATGTAAGGGTTAATGAAGAGTCTTATTTGGAGCTGAACAAGCACCATGCTATTGTAGCCCAAATAATGAATTACAGAATTGCCATAACAAGACCTCCTTTCTCTGATGCTGTGGAAATAACAATAGTAAAACCAACAATAAAAATATCTCTTGATGAGTATAAGATCTCAAAGAAACTAAAAGACAGACTAGACGAGAAGGCAGAAGGTATTCTGGTTGCTGGCCCTCCGGGACATGGTAAAAGCACATTGACGCAAGCTCTGGCCGATTATTACGCATCTAAAGGGAAGATTGTAAAAACAATGGAACAGCCAAGAGATTTGCAAGTATCAAAAGATATAACACAATACGGAGCTTTAGACAGAGATATGGCAAAGACTGCTGATCTTTTGTTATTGGTCCGGCCGGATTTTACAATTTATGATGAAGTAAGAAAGGTTCATGATTTCAAGATCTTCTCGGATCTAAGGATGGCCGGAGTTGGTATGCTGGGTGTAGTGCATGCTACAGAACCTATAGATTCTATACACAGGTTTATCGGGAAAATTGAATTAGGTTTAATACCCCAGATTCTTGACACCATACTTTTTGTAAGAGAAGGAAAAATACAGAAAGTTCTGACTTTGAGACCGACAGTAAGAACACCTACAGGTATGACAGAAGCAGACTTAGCAAGACCGATAATAGAGGTTCTTGATTTTGAAACACAAGAACCAGAATATGAAATATACACTTACGGAGAACAGACTGTTGTTATCAACCTTAAGGAGTTGAATGGAAAAAAAGAAGAAGAAAACAAGATAAAGGCTTTGGCAAAAAAACAGCTTGAAAAATCATTAAAGAAATACATAAAGAACCCGATCATAGAGATTATAAGTCCAAATAGAGCCGTTTTGAGAGTCAAAGAAGAAGATATTCCGAAAATCATAGGCAAGAAAGGTAAAAAAATAGCTGAACTAGAGGAAAAAGTCGGCATAAATCTCTCTGTTGAACCTATGATAAAGAGTTTTAAGAAAGATTTGGCATACGAGGTTGTTGAAAGCGGGGCATACTTGAATATATTTATAGAGGGCGCGCCAATAGGCACTTCTGTTGACACTTATAAAGGAGATGAATATTTGTTTTCCGCAACAATAGGCAAAGGAAACAAAATAAGAGTCAAAAAGAAATCCACAGAAGGCAAAAAAGTTCTTCAAGCCCTGGTTTTGGATAATTTCAATATCAGGGGATGAATTAAAGTATAACGGCACCAACATACAGTTAGATTTAAAAAGACTAAAGAGCAATCTTTCTTAACTTTTATTGCTTTAAATATGCAATAGGAGTATAAAACCGAAAACAAGGTGACAAAAATGGTAGAATTCGAAACAATAAAATCAAAAGAAGTAAAATTCGGAAACAACAACTTCATTGAAGTTGCAAGAAAGAAAGCAAAAACAGAAGACGGTGAAAATGAATTTATTTCAATTTCAAGAGGATATTTTAATCAAGAAGGGCAAAAAAGATTCAAAACATCAATAGCACTTCCTGTTGAAGATGCTGTTGTTGAAGATGTCATAAAAGGATTAAAAGAATCTTTAAAGGCATAATCCTTCTTCTTTATCTTTATATTTACTTTTCTAATTATTATCTTTATGTTTTTCATAATATAATGTGATTATATAAATAGCCATATATCGAGGTATAAACACCAACAGAAGTATAGAAATACTTTTAAATTTGAAAAATAAAGAGTTCTATACACTTATAATAAGGGGGATGAAACAATGTATGAATATAAATATGACTATCTTTCTAGGAATAAATACGACAGCAAAAAGATTTCATTGAAATTGTTTATCCTGATACTGCTTGTATTGTTATAATCAAGGGGGATGAAACAATGTATAGATCCAGGTCTGAGATAATGTTTGAAAGAATAGAAAAAAAATTAGTTGCAACATTAAATTCTATAGGTGTGTATCAAAGAGACATTGCAAGAATAACCCGCAGGAATGACGGTGCTTTTGTGCTTCCGGAAGATATACCACCAAGAGAGCTGGAAAACATATATAGAATTTATGGAATTACAACAAATTAATTTTTCTTTGTTTTAAATTATATCTCTCATATTCTTGAGTTCATTTTCTAAAAATAAACCCAATTTAACCTTTAAAACAAAAGATAAAGCATTTTAAACTTAATAGAGATTGTTTCATTTTGTTTCAACAAGTTTGTTTTTATATACTCCTGCATAATGTATATTTGAAAAGTGGTTAGCGGACTCATTGATTGATTATAAGCATATATATT
>CAZKIC010000066.1:0-4646 GCA_964552785.1 uncultured archaeon | reverse complement strand
AAAAGCCGAAAGTTTGAGGGCTGGGAACTTTTTGGTATTTATGAAGATGTAGGCTTCTCAGCCCTTATTACTTCGATCATCTTTAATCCCCCCTACTTTTTCAAAAATTTTCTTTAGATATCCAGAATCTTCCTGGAATACTATGTTATGTTCTTCAAACTCTTCCTTTGTGTGGTTACCTTCACCAAATGTATCTTTTATATCGTTGTAAGGAGATATAGACAAAATAAACGCGTCCAATTGCAGATCAACATCTTCCTCTCTGTTCTTTAATTCTTCATTTATTCTTCTATCTATGTTTTTGATATATGAAACACACAATTGAATTTTATCATCATTGAAATTCCCAAGGTTTCTAATTCCTTTTGGGTCTATAAAGATTATATGTTGTTTATTTTCCTTTCTAATCCAGATGATAAAATCTGGATAAAACCCTGAGCTGATAAAGAATCCTATACCTTTTCTTGAAAGATTTCTAAGCAGAAATATGTCGTGATTTTCAAATAGATTACTATTCCTATTCAAGAAGTTCTTAAAGTCTACTAAAAACTTAGTTTCTCCTTTGTTAAGTTTTACTGGTACTGATTTTATTTCTTCCTTATTTTTCTTCCAAATTATTAGAGGGGTATATAAATGATTATCAAAATGAACAATAAAGGAATCCCACCTCTTCCATACCTCAGGCAATTTATTACTATCTGGATCGTATTCTTCAAGCTGTTTCATAACCTCTTCAATCTCGCTTGCTAATTTTTTAGGAATTTTAAGTATGATCTCTTTATCCTCAGGATACATGGAAGGGTGTTCATTTATTGTTAGTGGCTCAATTTCCAGATAATCCATAGTCTTTCTTTTCTCTTCTTTCCTGTAAAATCTTTGAATGTAATCCTTCAAAATCATTAGAATAATCTCGTGGAATTTTCTCATTCCATCAAATGATTTTATTTTCAGAAGAGGTTTTCCATTGTTATTCTCAATGCTTATTCCTTCTGATTCGCTTAAAAATATTTTATATGTATTTGATTTCACTATTTGTATTATTGTGTCAATATCTACAATCAAGTTATACATGCCTTTTGTGATTTTATAATTCATGATTTCAGAATAGAGAGAATTCCAGTCAATAATCTCAAAATATTCTTCAGGAATTGTTAATGGCTCGTCTATTACTACCTCAGCAGTTCCAACCTTTAATCCATGTGCTACGGTAATTTTTGGTCTCAAATCAATCTTAATATTCCTCAAAATATTCTCATCTACTGTAACTCTTATAGGATGATTGAGAAAATCAAAATCATCCCTTGTTTTTATCGTGTAAATTTTTCCTTCCCATTTTTCACGTTGGTTAAATTTAATTGGGATTGCTATCTCTTCATAATCTACCTCTTCTTTTTCTATTGTTATCAGGAATGCATTAATATAGTCTGCGTTTAAACCAAAAATGAAAAGTGTTTGTAATGCTTTTAACTTATAATCAGGATTTTCCTCTCTTTTCAAGGAGTAATCCTTTCCTTTAAGCCTCACACCCCTTCCGAAAAGCAGTTATATGACCCGATGGGCAAGGTGCGAAGCACCGCAGAGTTCCGAACCTCGATGAAATACCAAATTCCTTTATTCATTAGTTTTCATTCAGTGGTGAGATAAAAGGTATCTTATTTTTGTCTAATTTAACTTTGCCTTTTATAACTATAGTCTCGTTTCCAGGAGTAGCTATGGTATGGGTCTCTGGAGACAAAACCTTCCCTACTAAAATATCTCCATCTCCATACAAGCATCCGGTATCATCATAAATCATAGTTGCCGATCTGCTAAAACCTTCTGGTAGTAGTGTTGATTTTTTAGGAGGACAGACCCAACCTCCAGGATGCACTGCTATAATTACGGTCTTATTCTCATATTTTTCTGGGTTATTAATTATATCTAATATCATTGGCTGGTATATTTTTTCTCCATCATATTCCAGCCCTAAAGTTAATGTTTGGGGATAATTGCCAAATTTTTCTCCAAAGATGTTCATTCCACCTCTGTGTTGAGCATCTTTATCTACCCCAATTCTAATAGTGATAAAACTTTGATTTAAATTGAGCTCTTTTATTCCGACGTCGGAAACTTTTTGAAAATTTATGTTAACCTTCTTTTTATTTATCCAATCCGAATTATAATTATCTCCAATATATGTAGCATCATTTCTTATCTCGATAAAAATTGGCTTCCCGTATTGAGTATTAGTTGTTGGCCACCATTCAGGAGTATATTTTCCTCGCTTACCTCCAAAATCACTATCTATTGTATGAGTGCCAATCTTTTTTCCATTGATATATATGGAAATATCTGTCTTGCGATCCAAGGAATATCCTTCTGCTTCAGAACAAGCCTCAAAAAACAATCTTAATGTCTTCACCTGACTGTTTTTCGGTAAGGGATTCTTCACTTTATATTCAAGAAATCCATCTTCTTCAAACCAAATTAATTGGGCTAAGTAATGGTTAGGATTATCAAAAGTTAACTTATCATTCTTGTTTTCATCTATAATACCATTTGGCTGATGCTCTACATCATAACTTGAATAGGCTCCGATGGGGATGGGAATAGAGACGAAGTTCGTGCCGAAATCATTGGAATTATGCCTATAAATGGTAAATGAATAAACAACTAATAAACCCAATAGAATAATTGCTGTGAAGGATAAAAAGATGATTTTCTTCTTTTTATTCTTTCCTTTGCTCATTTTCATTTAGAATACCTCTCTGACAAATCTCCAATAATTGGCAATTTGAATTTCTCTCCTTGATAAGCTTTTACCATGCATATAATCCATACTACTATGGCAATTATTCGGATTACCCATTCAAATAAGAATCCAACAAAAGGTATTGGAAAGAAAATAAAAGAAAGTACTGTAAACCCGAGGAATGTTATTGTGGACTGCATTGCATGAAATCTGACAAACTTGCTATTCTTTTCAATGACTAGAAATACTATCCCCTCCTAATGATGTTTTTTCCATATTTTTCATCTTATCACACCTCCTAATTTATTCCCCAGTTATGTAGTCAACTGAAACCTCTGTGTACTTGTTATGTTTCTCGAAATCTATGTGTACTGTAACCATTGTACCACCAGATGGGCCACCGGCATCAATGCTTTCTTCGTAGTCGTACACCTCAGAGAACATGTGATTAAGCTTGTCTAGATACCATTGCTTGACCTTGTCAAATGTGTCTGGAGCTAAATAAACTGCTTTTATTTCAGTTGAAGTGTGGCCTTGAATAGTCATTGATGACTTGTGATATTCAATCATCACGGCTCCAGGATATCTTGGTAATGGTTCTGTACCGTTTGCCAAGTCGTGGTCCGGTAAACTCCTCTTTGTGTAAGAAACAGTTATCTCCGTGTATGCTGTACCTTCACTAGGTGCACCAACCCATACAGTTACTTCATCATCATCCTTCTTGAAAACCAGCTCAACTGTATCTGAGCTTCCGCTCTGGTAGGTAATGTTCCATCCCTGGGACTGCAATGTTCTCTTGAACCAATCGGCTACCTTATCATATGCATCATTTGTGCCATAGGTTATCTCATAATCAATTGGGAAATTACCCTGCTTTGTGTAAACCAATATCACAGATCCTGGATATCTCTGCAGAGGTTCTTCTCCACTTGCCATATCGTGGTTAGGAAGGGATGCTCCCTCTTCCTCTGGCATGATTGCCTTTCCCACAAAGTAAACTGTTTTTCCATCCTGCTCAAATGCCATAACCCCTACTAGCGTGTTTCCTTTCTTAAGCGTTAGTGAAGCAATGGTTGTTCCCTGAGCATTCGCAGTTCCCTGGTCGTTCACAGTATAGTCCGAAAACTGGGATTTGTACCAGTTTATAACATCGCTGGGAGAAGCGCCCTCTACAACATATGCGTGAAACTCTGAAAACTGGCTAGAAAATCCGGTCATCGTTGCCCACATGTTATACTGGCCACTTTCCTGAGAGCCAGGATACACTGGTAAACCAGTTGCTCCCCCAGACAGATCTTGGGGTGCTTGATCAGCATTTGAGGTTTCTTTTGGAGTTATAGAGCTTTCCCCTCTTACTCCTTCCCAATTCCCGCCGTCCATTCCATTCTGGAATTTCCATTTTCCAGACATCTTGTCTCCTGAAACTGTGCCCTCAAACACGACTCCTGCTGCCACCCATCCTACTGTAATTTTATTACCTTTTAAAGTTACTGAAACTGGTATGTTTTCTCCATTATATGGTTTTGTAGTAGTTAGGATGCCGGTATACCCATTCCCAGATTTTTTGATTACCCAAGACCATTCTCCAGTACCTCTTGCACTTTCGTAAGTACCATGCCATGCTCCAGTAATATCAAGAGAACTTGATCCAGATGTGCTTTGTTTTTGTGCACATCCACTTCTTATCAAAACAACCACAATTGCCAGCACTGCTAAAAGTGCCAGTATCCCTAAATTTTTCGTGTTCATTTTCATCATAATTACACCTCCTTTCTTTTTATATATTAATTTATTCGACCTTTAAATGTTTCACTATTTCTCTGTTTTTTTAAGGCGAGGTTCGGAATTTCATATAACGTCTTGCGGATAAACGAAGGTTTGCAAAGCAAACTTTGGGTGAAGGGCTTTAGCCCGA
>CAZKIC010000065.1:0-4689 GCA_964552785.1 uncultured archaeon | reverse complement strand
GCAATATTCTCAAGGACGTATTAAAAAAGAACACTATTTTCTCATCCATAATTCAATAATATCTTCATCTTTAAGCACGTGTTCAAGACCGACTTTCTGTCCTGGAAACTTGGCACTTTTACCCCATATTTTTGCGTGTAAAAAATACTTAAGAAAATCTTTATGCAGAGATTGAGCAATATCTTTTACCTTAGCTCCTTCCTTTACTATCATAGGCTCGTCCAGCTTAGGATCCTTTCCTATCTCTTTTGTGTACACCCTCATAATATTTAAAGTCTTGAAAATTTCTTCTTTCAATGCGTCGATATTCTCATTTCTTAAAGCAGATGTAAAAATAATATTATTGTTTGAGAAATAAGCCTTTATGTGTTCTAGATCTTTAGCAGATAATAAATCTTTCTTGTTCACCAATATCAAAGAAGGTACATAAACACGATTCTTTGAAATAGCATCAATCAAACGGTCTATAGTGTAATCTTCTCTTAATATTACTTCGGCGTTTAATATTCCGTATTCTGTTAACATCCCTTTAATTGTTTCTTCTGTTAATCTTTGTTTTACTGTGCTTTTTATAATTATGCCTCCGCGATCTTTTTTTGTTATTGTGATGTCTGGTGGTTCTTGATCTAATCTTATACCGATACGATATAATTCATTCCTTAATGTTTCTATCTGTTCTGGTCCTTTGCTTCCGTCTATAACAAATACTATCAGATCAGCGATTCTTGCTACTGAGAGTATTTCTCTACCTCTTCCTTTTCCTCGAGATGCATCCTCAATAATTCCGGGAATATCCAAAACTTGTATTCTTGCTCCTTTGTATTCCATTATCCCGGGTACAACATTTAAAGTTGTAAATTCATAATCTCCGATTTCGGATTGTGCATTAGTTATATTATTTAATAAAGTGCTTTTACCCGCAGATGGAAAACCTATAAAAACAACGGTGGCGTCCCCTGTTTTCTTTACCGAATAACCGTGTTCGCTTTTGCCGGATTTTTTTGAAACCTCTGTGGCTAATTGCTCTCTTAATTGAGCTATTTTAGCCTTCAGTTTTCCAAGATGGTGTTCGGTTCCTTTGTTTTTCGGGGTTTTTTCATATTCTTCTTCAAGTTCTTTTATTCTTTCAGCAATACCCATTAAAACACCTTATAGATATGAAAAAGCATACCAGATTAATTATGTAGATAAAAAGAATTTTAAAAATTATATCATTTCTACCACACCAAATGCCCATAATGTAAGGTACAGTAATATCAAAAGCTCTCCTAAGAGAAGCATATACACTATAAGTCTTGCGCTTTTTGATGGAGTTAATTCACCTCTTCTCATCCTTCTTTTTCTCAATACGGTGTATAATACCAGAATCAAAGTCCATGCCAAAGCTATTATTGGTGTAAGTTGGCCTTTTAAAGGCAATAACGGAGGTTCTGGCTTCACATTTATTTTTATCTGGGCAAAAGCGTAAGCTTTTTCTTTAGAAGATAATATTAAAAGGCTGTCACAGGTTTTCGGACCTTTTTTAGAACGTACAACAATGTTTAAAGTTGATGATTCTGAGACATTTATATCTATACTTCCTGATTCAACAGAATCTAAACATTGTTCAATATTTTCCAATCTTCCGACAACATTGTGGAGGTCTTTCTTACCAATATTCTTTATGTATATAGGGATAGTTAAGTTGGCCTCTGAATTTATCTCAACTTCCGGAGGACTCTCAACTATCTCCATTCTAGCGAGGTTCTTGCCGTATCTTACATCAATAGTTATATATGTAATATCTGCTGTCTCTCCATAAGCTATAGCCCTAACAGGTATCACGTAGATGCCTGGCTCTACATTTGCATCCAACTCGAACATTAAGGTCCTGTTTAATTTTTCTCCAGGATTTATCTCATCAACCAAAGTTAATGAGTTTCTCCATAAATCATTAGGCAATACAGGGCTTATAGACACATTTTCTACTGTTCCGTTCCCTATATTCTCCAACCAAAAGAATGTTGGGAAAGTTTGTCCTTGTTCTACAACATACTTTTCTTTTATTGGTGTCAGAACAAGCTCCACCTTAGGTTGGGGCTGGGGTTGGGGCTGGGGTTGGGGTTCTGGTTGGGGTTCTGGTTGTGGCTCTGGCTCTGGCTCTGGTTCGGGTTCTGGTTGGGGTTGTGGTATATTAGACACCAAAAAAAGTCCGGGAATATAAGGCTCATCCATAAACGAAGTATCATTAGAATACAAAGGAGCTGTAAAATAATCAGGATATGTTGTTTGTGCATTAAAAGATAATACTACAACGTCATTCATATTAATAGAGGATGATCCTTGGCATAAAATACTTGTTACAGATATATTATTGTTAGGATCGTAATTTGAATAAGAACAGGAACAAGACGGACCGGATATTTGCGTACATGAAGTCACGTTGAAGTTTTTCGTTAAATTTAATTTAATATACCAATCTCCTGAAGGTTGTTCAGAAGAACCGGAAATAGATGTAGCATATAATGTGTAAGTGTTTGTCTTATTCAAATCAAAAGTTCTTTTAGATGTTTCATTTTTATTATCTATAGATATGTCATAATTAAATGCTGGTTTTTCTATTAAATTAAGAATTCTTGATTCTAATGGATTGAAATTTTCATTATTTTCTGATGTTTCTCTGGCTCTTCCGTTTCCGTCAACATAAGACGCCAAAGCATCAAAATTATATGATGTGTTTCCATAAACGTATAAATAAGGTGAAGGCACAATATCGTATTCTATTATACGGTATTCCCTTGGTCCTATAGGATTATTGAAGTTGAATGTTAGATCAGCTACATCTCCAGAAGTGCTGTTATCTAAACTATATGTGCAATTATAATAGGTCGTAGTTGGACAATCTATAGAGATGGGTTTACAATCTGAGTTTTTAACCCCTCCGCAAGATAATAATGCAACTGTGTCTGTTATAGTTATATTGTCAATGGATTCTTTACCTGTATTGAATGCTATAAGTCTTACTTTTGAAATTGCGCAGCTTCCATCAAAAGGATCATTTGTGTTACAAGATCCGTCTTGATATATTTGAGGAGACATTTCTCTTATTAATAACAATGGAGGTTCTGTCTTATCTCCTAGCTCATCTATTATCTCAAAATGAACAGTAAAGTTCGTGGTACCATTACAAGAAAACGAAGAATTATCTAATAGCGTGAGATTTGCTTTATAAAAGCTACTTGTTACTGCTGTATAATTTCCTAACGGTAAACCAGAAGTATACCAAATCATAAAGAAGAATGTATCTTCAAGAGGCTCTACAAAATCCCATTCATCTATTGCAAAGTCTATTATATTGGGAGGTATTTTAACAAGTTTGGATTCATTGATTGTTCCGTTTTCATTTATCTGGTCTTTTGAAACAGTTATGTTTGTTAGCTCACTCTCATCTATATTCCCGCAATTTGTGAAAACACTTAGCCATATCACAGTCTGGTTTGATATAACGTATCTGTCTGCTGGCAGAAGCATCATAGAACCACAACATTGAGGGGCCACTTCCACATGAACCTCTGCATAATCTGTAATTATCGGCTTTGTGCTGAATAATTTTTGAGATGATATAAGCTCGTTACCCTCGGTGTCGTTAACAAAAATGTAAAAAGAATGCAGACCTTCTGATTTTGTAGTATAATTCCATTTAAAAATACTGCTGTCATTATACATCTCAAAAACTTGTGTTGTGGTGTTCGGTAGTGTCAAATATACTAAAACCTTGTCAATATTAGACTTGTTGTCAAAGAAAGAGGTATTGTCTTCCATTGTCGCGTTCACATATATAGTAGAGCCAAGTGGTATGAATGTATCACTCAGATTAATCTCCTTAAATGCCGGAGGATGCGCCATAGATGCGAATCTTCTTTCAGAAGAAATGGTATAATTCCCAGAAGTGTCATTAGTAAATATTCTATAGGTGTATTCTGGATTCCATTGTGTCTGCTTCCATAGCGATTTTTGAGATGGATTAAACTTAGCATAGAATTCTGTTGTATTTCCAGAAGTGCTGTAATTAGCCATTGTTATATTCACAATTTCGGGGGAGGTTATCATCAATATTGCTGTATCTATACTATAATCCCATTTGTCTATGCTGGCATTTATTGTTATGTTCCCATTTGGGTCGTCATAATAAACAGGGCCGTTATCGGATATTGAAACTATATAAGGATAAGAAACAGAATCAAAATAATAATTATTTGTTTCTTTTACTTCTCCGTTTGTGTTGTTCGCCCATATCTTGTAACGATATGTTCCTGTTTGGTTTGGATTAAACAAAAAATAGTATCGCCAAGTTTGGGAATCTAGAGCCTCTATATGATCTACAGTTACATTAACAATTTCTGGATCGAGTATCTCTAATAGTACTGTGTGAGGGTCTGAATCCACCCTTTGTATTCTCGCGGAAATTGATATGTCGCCATCATTCCATTTTATAGGATCTGGGGATGCAGTTACCTGAGATATGGTAACAGGTGCTGAATATATAGGATGGGTTGATAAAAACACCAAGAAAACCGAAATAAAAAAAGAATAAACTAAGACATTCTTCGAATTCCTCTTATTTCCGTCCAACTTGCAGGAAAATTTCATCCATACACCACACAAATCCATTAATTATTATTTTTTAAACCATAAATACGCCAATAAAAT
>CAZKIC010000064.1:0-4924 GCA_964552785.1 uncultured archaeon | reverse complement strand
AATAATCACCATCACATTCAATTGCTAAACGTGAATTCCCTTTTTCAACAACTAAATCTATTCTTTTTCCTGCAACCTCATACTGTGGGATAACAACAAATCGCTTTCTTAATAATTCTAATGCTACATCTACTTCAAACCAACTTTCGAATGGAGTCGGTGGTCTAACAACACTACGATTATCGTACTTGGCTCTACGCTCTAGTTCATCTTTGTCAATGCCTGCTACTCGTTGCTGTCCTTGATATAAAAAGAATTCAAGAAGCCTTTTTCGGAGATCTTTATCACTTAAATCTTCGAGTTGAACAGAATGAAATAGCCACACCTGATCTTTAGCACGGCTTACAGCAACATTAAATCGTCTTTCATCTGCTGCTTTAGTTAGAGGACCTATTCTTCTTTCGTCACGAGCAGCGACCATGGAGAGAAAAATAATATCTCGCTCATCACCCTGGAAACTGTATGGATTGCCACAAATAAGACGACGTCGTTCCATTTCTTCAGCTCCAAGTCGACTAAGCAGCATCTCTTCAATTAGCCTCGCCTGGGCATCACCTTGTAGTACAATGACACCCATTTCCTTCTTGTAGTAGCGATCATCAGAGCATAATTCAACAATCTTCTCGACAATAGCTTCGGCCTCTGGGCGATTTATTACCCTACTGTGACTCCCTTCTCTATAACCATCTTCGATAAAAACCCGTTGAAGAGGATCCAATCGACTAGAACCATATTGCCGAAGAGGAATCAATGGAGTATCATTATAGCAAAGCTCATTACTGAACCTGATTATTTCCGGCATACACCTAAAGTGCTCTCTTAAGGTAATTTTTTGTGTGCCATATCGAAGTTTGCCATGGTCAAAAAGACTAGCATCAATATGAAATGAATCTTTATGCTCAAAATCATACAGGAACTGATTCATTAACTTAAAAACTGCATTTCTATCAACAAACCCTGACTCCGGGCTAATTTGCTTATCGTCTCCAACAATAAGAATCTTTTTAGCTAAATAAAACAGGGGAATAGCCTCTAACCCACATTGCGAAGCTTCATCAACTATAATAACATCAAATGCTCCTGGTGTAGGATCTATCGTATCCCAAATGCGATGAAGTGGCATCACCCACGCAGGAACTGCATCACGGCATTTATTAAGATGGTGTTGAGCTTCTCGTCTATGGCGTGGTGCATGTTTCCCTGTCCCTTTTCCAAGTCTTCGCATAGCTTGTTGCCAAGCCTCCATATGTCGTCTATGCTCTTCCTCTAGCCTGGAAAAGCAAAACGACCATGCACGTAGCGAGGCAAGTTTTTCAATTGTCTTCCTTATTTCGTCCTCTATCTGCTTGGATCTCTCTAAAACAGCTACTAAATCGTCCTTATTTATATATTCCTCAACCCAGTACCGAGCTTGCGCCCAGTACCATGCATCTTCCATGTTCTTAAGACGTTCGTCCCAATAAGGCTCGTTACATGTTTTATTTAAGTTTCTTGCAATACTAGGGAGAAATGTGCGTAGTTTACGTAAAGATTCATTTGTATTTTGAAGATACGTTCGCTGCTCTACTAGTTCTTCAATTTTAGTAACCGTATTTGCGAACTTATCTATATCGCGGTGACGAATAGCTTGTAATAATTCATTAGTTATTGGATGAGAATTACTTTGGGATGCAATGGATAATATTCTCGACTCAATCTTTTGAATTTTTTCAGATATCAATTGTTTATTGAGTCGAATTTGCGCAAGGCGGCAAGAATTAATCAATTCTTCTATTTGAGATTGGCTATTCCAATTAATTACCCTTATATCAGCTATGTCTTTAGTAATCTCATTATATCTATCAATGAAATCCTCTAACGCTAACGCATCTTCAAGGGCATCACACATTGATTTTAGCGTTATAGTTTGTAAAGAATATGGTCCTTGAACTTTATCTGCCCTGCCAACCCAAAATTCCCATACCTTTTCAAATGCAATACGAACCTTAAGTACATCGCATAGAATAGATAAATCCTCAACAGTAGAACAAATATGACCATTAAGATATATTGTCTTAATTATATAAAGACGCTCCCTCACTATTTTCGGCCTAAACGGTCCCATACCCAGTTTTCCACCATTTTCTAAGTGCTCTTTCAACCTTTGAGCATCTTTATAAAGCATCTTAATGTCGATAGTATCTGGAATTTTAATGTTATTATTGTCAGCAATTTCAACAAGAGTTTCAACTGATGTGATAGAGTCTTTGGTTACACGAGCTAGTTCTTTCCAAAGGGCAGAATTTTTAGAGAGCACATCTCTAAGTACCTCAGCCATCCAGGGATATGGCGACGATTCCAATCTACTTCTGGCTTTAAGAAAGGCATACAGAACATCTTGAACTGCTTTAACAACATCAGGGTTGCTATTTGTTAGAACTCTAGTGATTTGTTCGTTTGACTCGGATATTAATGACTTTTCTTGATCAACAGTCTCTAATTCTTCTTGAATCAGTTTTGCAAATTCATCTTGTGAAGGTAATGATTCTGGCAAATGCAGGTTTAATTCCTCTCGTTTCTCTTTTGTGAAAAAGCGAAGCGCCTGAAGAAGTTTAATCAGCTCGTTTTGCTTGAAAGGATACTGGGCAGCGTGACTTACATGGTCTGTAAACCAATTATATTTTGGTTTTTCTCGGTTAACAGCCTGCGCAATACGTGCCGCAGTTCCCTTATACCTGCCGTTTGCAATAACCTGAGTATGAGTTTCAGATTCCCGAATATCTCGAAGCCTCCGATTTACTTTAGCTTGCTCTTTTCGTAGAGTTAAAAGGTGCTCTTCAAGTTTCGCCAATTCTTGTCTGGCTAAATCTTCATTCCACTCATCATTCTTGCGGAGTATGCCGCTTACACTGGTTTCTAGAGATTTCCGTTCTTTGTGACCGCTTCCTAGAATATTAATGCAAAGAGGACGTAATTGTTCTGGTATCAATCTTTCAAGTACTTGCAATGCACGCGGCGTCTTAGCTGTAATGAGCGTCCTTTGACCTGTGGCGAGAAGATGGCAAATAAGATTCGCAATGGTATGAGATTTACCTGTGCCAGGAGGACCTTGCACAAGCACACCACTGGCTACCCGTAGCTTTTCCACAATACGACGTTGCTCTTCGTTCGACGGCTTTGGAAAGAAGATCTCTCCATCGAATACCCGATTTTGATCATCTAGATTATCATTCAATTCGCGGCCGTTCTCTAACCCGATTTCGGCAATGTCCGCGAATCCGGTGGGGATATCATCACCCTTTTCTATCCGCTCCTTTATTCGTTTAAGGGATTCTGTAAGACCCTTTACAGAACGCTTTCGAAGGATTAGCGCTGGGGCATACTCGACTATTGGTTTTTTAGAAGGATGTATATTGTGTTTCTCTAATGTATTATCATATTCACCAAGAGGATCAATAGAATGAACTAAAGCATTTAACACTCCTTCAACTTTATTTTTATCCCATGGATCATCTTCAGAATCCTCAAGAAGTGATTTTGCATTTTCCTCAAGGTTTAATGGCTGTTCCTCAATATCTAACATATCAAATTCAGCCCTAAGTTTTGCCCCATCCGGGTGGGGTCGGACAGTAAATTTCGCTAAACGTGCTTCAAATTCGATAGTTGCATTTGCAACAAGTAAATGCCTGCGAATATGTTGACCAGTAGGAGTCTGCCAGGTCAGTAGTCCAAGACCTATAACAAGTTCATATTCTTCGCCAAGGCGAAGTTGATTCTGGTAAATAGAGAATAGCTTAGTATATACTCTTTTTATATCTTCCCATTGATTATGTTCATCCACCCAAGGAAGCCATTTATCTTCTAAGTATTTTTCCCAGGTTTGTTGTATTTCAGGATAATCTCTTAAATAATGGGTTTCGTATAATAATTCAGGTTCATCACCGTCTCTTTGCCCGATTGGATTTTTTAGCTCTTTAGTTATTTCTGGCAAAAGCTCTGGTAAATCACTTTTATTTCTTAAAGATGACCTGTCCACCCAAGCTTCACACTTTAACGGCAGTTCAGGTAAAGGTGGTTCAGGCCTACTTATAACTTCAATCCAAATATCTGAATCATATTCTTCATCTTTACCGCGAGCTTGACTAAAACAACCTTTTTGGATAGGTATATCTGATAACCAGAGAATATCTTCGTATTCGCTGAAGTCTCTAATTTGTTTGTTTCGTAACGAAGCTATTCTAAGCAAATATTCGATTAAGCGAATTGCTTTGGACATTTTTGTTTCTCTCTTACTATCATTCATATCAGGTAATTAAATCCAATTCACGAGGTTACGGATTATAACTAACTATTAAGAACGAATGAATTAGCAAAAAACCCTTAGGCACGCATAATATTACCAATCCTCTATTAATAATGTTTAAATCGATTTCTAGATAAGTTTGTAAGGTCATCATATCCTTTCTTTTTCGTGGACGAATGATCTTGTTTCTACGGGAACCTGAATAAATGGATACAAAGCTCCACCAGCGCTCTTCAAAATTTGCCCATAATCAACTAGAATCTTTCTACGGCTAGTTCCTGAAGGATCCGGCCCTAGTTTTTCCAGCATGTTAGCATGAATCCCAACTAAATTAATACCTGCTTTACAATAGAGTATCCCGCTTTTCAACTGGGCACTGCACAGAAAGAGTATTTCGTTATAATCAAAGCAGGATAAGTTGTAGCATACGCAATAAAAGCCAAAACTGCTTTTAAACCATGTCTTATTTTCCATCACCAAAAGCAGGTCCTCGATCAAATTTTACATGGTAAAATTAAAATGATCTAGGTTTCTATCCAATAAAACTATGGCTTTTGGGAAATTATTGAATGCTCATGGCGTCTAGTATTTTAGTCAAGTCCAAAAAGTTGTGTAAATTCATCCTCCCTAACTTTGGTGATA
>CAZKIC010000063.1:0-4960 GCA_964552785.1 uncultured archaeon | reverse complement strand
CCGTAAAGTTATACATAGTGGATAAAGGACTAAAAAACCTGAAAACAGAAAGTTCAGAGAAAAAAAGATGAGAAAGTAAGTTAGTGTTTCTTCAGCCACCACACAAAGTAAGCACCTAAACTCAAAATTAGTATCAAAGTGAAGTAGCCGAGGTAACTTCCAATAATTTCTGCCTGTGTTTTTGGCCTTTCAAAGCATTTAAAGTTTCTACATTCGTAACCTCTTCCACAATCGTCATCTGATTTACACTCAACTTCTGAAGTTGGGACTATGGTCAAGAATCTTTTATTCATGTCACAAGCCTGACTTGATCTTCCATACTCTTCGATAACGTAACAAACATCGTATATTACAGTAGAACCTCTAACTGCAGGAGGTGTGACAGAAGCCATCCTAAATATTCTGTATTGTCCTGATTGTATTGTCACATTAAGATTCGGTATCAATGCCAAATTTATACCTTCAGAATCTCTTATCTCTATCTCCCTTATGGTAAAATCATTGTCTCCTGTGTTCGCTATAGTTACAGTATAATTTATCGGGCTCCCTTCAATACACATCTCATTTTCACAAGAAACCTGCACTACTGATTGCCAAGATGCGGCAAAACCAAACGGAACTAGCAATAATAGAGCAATCATCCCCACAAACCATCTCATCATATCGACCTCCTTGTATGTTAATATATACACTTTACCTATTTATAGTTTTAGAATTATAACAGTTTTTATAAAAAAAACACACATAAGAATCTATTTTTTGAAATTAAAAAAGAAGAAAGACGGTCCATTAATTTCTATTATTCTCTCTTTGGTTTAATCAAAGGGTTGTAGCCTCTTTCTTTCATATCTTTTATTGTTTTCTCAGGGTCTCTCGGGAATGTTGTGGCTTGTTCAAAGTGTGTTTCATTACATTTGTTGCATCCACCAAAAATGTTGGCGTTATCCCCGACACCAGGATGCACATTTAAGGTCGTACATGTTGCATATTTGTCCAAGATTCTCAACATTGCAGGACCGTCTCTCTCTGAACTTACTATGTTTATTGTTGGCATAGCAAGTCTAGCAAGTGCATAAATCAACTCATTGAATTTTTCATAATATCCGTATTCTAAAAGTTCTTCCCTTCTTTTTGTATATTTACCTCTCTCTAAAAAGTAAGGTATCTCTACACCAATATTTGTTAATTCATTAGCACTAGGCAGGCACACTCTTGCAGGTTTCTTTCCGTATTTTCTTTCAAGTTCTTCAGCATGTTCTCTTAAACCCTCTATCTCTTCTAAAGGATATCTGTGCAAACCAAACAAAACACCGAGTCCTACATTATCGAAACCGGCTTCTAATGCTCTTGTTTGGGATTCTCTTCTGAAATCATAATCTGCCTTAGGGCCTTTTGGATGCATTTTCGCATAGGTTTCTCTATTGTATGTTTCTTGGAACACTCTAAACTGCAAAGGTGTGTCCTTTACAGCTGCTCTCATTTTCTTAAAACCCTCTAAAGTTGCAGGCTCTATGTTCAATATTATCTCCTCCAATCCCAATTCATCAAACTTCTCTAAATAAGGGATTAATTTATCAGGAAGTTTCTCTCTTCCAGGAGCGCTTCCAGTAAGGTAACAGATGTGTGTATGACCGTCTCTCATAACTGCCTTGGTATCAGCAACAGCTTGCTCAACTGTTAGCTCTCTTAAAGGATATTCTCTGCCTTCCTCTATGGCTTTCTTTCTATTGGGAACACTACCAGGACAATATGCACAATGGTTTACACATGCATCCCAGAGATAAGAAACACCATAGAAATGAATGTCGTTTCCAAATATTAATTTTCTTATTTCTTCAGCTTTTTCAAAAACACCTATTTTCTTAGCTAATTCATAAGCTTCGTTTATAGATGCTGGATTTTCAAAATCTAGCTTTGTTTTGTATTCCCTAACAAACTTTCCGTATAGCTCCTTAGCTTCATTTATTTTCTTTTTAATATCTTCTCTTTTTATGTCAACTTTGTATTCTGAATCTGGATTGTAAAATCTCATATTAACTCACCCCTTAAAGTTATTACTATATAATAGTAAATGGATATATAAGAAAGTTATCAAAGAAAATTAAGCCAAAATGGAAAAATTTTAAAATGATATTTACCTTATATATTAATTATGATTAGATTAGACAGAAAGGATAGAAGAATACTTTATGAATTAGATATTGACAGCAGGCAGTCGTTCAACAAAATCGCAAAAAAAGTGAAATTAAGCAAAGATTCGGTAATTTACAGAATAAGAAAGATGCAGAGCGAAGGGATCATAAAGAGATTTCATACAGTCATAGACGTTGGAAGGTTAGGCTTTATCTCTTTTAGACTATATCTTAAACTCCAAAACACAACACCTGACAAAGAAAGAGAAATTATCGAGTTCCTTAAGAAAAAAAGAATAGTTACTTGGTTGGTGTCTATAGAAGGAGAATACGACGTAGGAATGTGGATTCTGACAAAATCAATAGCCGAAATGAATGATTTGTGGAAAAAGTTGTTGGAAAAATACCGCGACTTTATAGAAAAACGCTGGCTCACTATTTTCGCCAAAGTGTCATATTTTCCAAGAACTTATATATTAGACGGAGAGAAAAACACAACTGAATTTGTTTTCATAACAGAACCAAATGAAGTCAGACTAAACCACACAGATATATCAATATTAAAAATGCTATCGTATAATTCGAGAATCTCTGTTGTAGATATTTCCAAAAAATTAAAGATTAGTTCAAAAACAGTTACTTCTAGGATAAGAGAATTGGAGAATAAGAAAGTCATCATTGGCTACCGGACAATGTTCGACATAGAAAAGTTAGGTTATCAATATTTTAAAATACATTTTAATTTACACAACAAAAATAAAGAGATTGAAAGACAATTAAAGTCATTTTTCAAACAACACCCAAATGTCACATATGATAACGAGGTCCTTGGTGGGGATGATATAGAGATTGATGTTCAGATAAAATCTCTTAAAGATTTGCGCAATTTTCTCGACGAAGTTAAGAAACGTTTTGCTCACATAATTAAGAACTATACTTATATGTCGTTCTACGAAGAACACAAGTATCTTTTTTTCCCTGTATGATTTTCATTTAACCCTCTCCAATATTATCGCAGGGCAGACCTTTGTTACTCCATCCATAGACTCTATTCTTTTTATGAAATTTGTTAATTCCTCTGAATCCTTAAACCATGTTTCAAACATAATCATGTGGTCTCCTGTTGATGTATATAACTTCTTAATATCCTTCATTGCTTTAAGTTGTTCAATGACATATATGTATTTGTCAGGTTCTGTGTCGATACCAGTTAATGTGTTTAATTTATACCCTAACTTCCTGTAATCTATTTCTGTAGTGTATCCTTTTATAATTCCCTTTTCTTGAAGTTTTGATATTTTCTTTCTGACAGCAGCCTCAGTAATATTTAGTTTTCTTGCTATGTCTACAAAAGATAATCTTGCGTTGTTTTCAATTATATCTAAAAGCTCTTTATTCGAAATTCGAACCATAATAATTATTGATTAGAAAAATATATAAAGTTTTTCGTACATCTAATAATCCTACAGTGAAGGAGGTATTCATATGGAAACTATAAAGAATCTGACAAAGGCATTTATAGGAGAGAGCCAGGCACGAAACAGATATACTATTTATGCAGGCATAGCTAAGAAAGAGGGTTTTGAACAGATTTCTGAGATTTTTTTAGAGACTGCGGATCAGGAAAGAATGCACGCTAAGTGGTTGTTTAAAATGATTCAGGAGTTGAAAGGAGATTCAAAAGAATTTGACACTATAGAGGTTGAAGCTTCAGCCCCTACGATTCTTGGAGATACTATAGAAAATCTCAAAGCAGCAATAGGTGGGGAGCATTACGAGTATGAAAGTATGTATCCTGAATTTGCTGATATTGCAGAAAAAGAAGGATTTCCTAAGATTGCTATGAGATTGAGAGCTATCGCGAATGCCGAGAAACATCATGAAGAAAGATATATGAAGCTTCTGAAAGAGGTTGAAGGAGGAAGTGTATTTAAAAAGGAAAAAGAGGTGGAATGGGTCTGTACAAAATGTGGATACACACATAAAGGAAAATTCCCTCCTGAGAAATGTCCTTCATGCGACCATCCAAAGAGCTATTTTATCAAAAAATGCGAGAGCTATTAAAGAGGTGATTGTATGGGAGTCACAGAAAGAAGTCAGGTTTATAGGTGTAATGTGTGTGGGAATATAGTTGAAGTGTTGCATGCTGGCAAGGGAATTTTGGTGTGCTGCAACCAAAATATGGAACTGTTGAAAGAGAACACGCAAGAAGGCGCGTTGGAGAAACACATTCCTGTTATTGAGAAAACCGAGAAAGGAATTCTAGTAAAAGTAGGTGAATTAGAACATCCAATGACAGAGGATCATTATATAGAGTTTATAGAGATTCATTTGAAAAATGGAAGAGTGGGAAGAGCTTATCTAAATCCAAGAGACAAGCCAGAAGCCGAGTTTCCAGTCAAGTTTGAAGATGTTGCTTTTGCTAGAGAATACTGCAACTTGCATGGACTTTGGCTAGGAAAACCTTAACTCTTTTATTTATTAGATAAACTAAAATCAAAGGTGAGGAAATGAGCGAAAATAAAGTGATTGAGATTCTGAAAAAAGAAGGAATGATGAAGCCAGGAGAGATAGCAGAGAAAACCGGCTTGAGCAAAGACGAAGTTTCGAAAATAATAAACAAACTCAAGAAAGAAGGAAAAGTGACAAGCCCGAAAAGGTGTTATTACGCTGTTGGGTAGTTCTTTTTTGGTTTTTAACTCATTTTTACAAAGACGGTTAAAGGAAACAACTTAAAACTTCCTTCTCTATTTATCTTCATGGATGCGAAAATAGACAAGATTTATTCAATTCTTAAGGAGGAGGTCAAACATTACAAAGTCCCCGTC
>CAZKIC010000062.1:0-4990 GCA_964552785.1 uncultured archaeon | reverse complement strand
GAATGGTTCTATTTTATGTAAGGACCGTTTTAATAGAATTAATGAATCTTATTGTTTTGATGGTATTGATGATTATATTTCTCTTCCAAATAATCTTCTGAATGAAACTTATACTATTTCGATGTGGGTTTATTTAAAAAATAATAATTCTAACAATAAACCAATTCTAATTTTTGATGGATGGACTAATGGAGAGATTGTTGATTTGGAATACAACACACCGAGAGACGATGTATTTTATAGTGGAGGTAATATAGGCTATAATGGTATTGACAATTATCTTGTTGCATCTTTTCATCCCTGGTATTCTGAAACAGAGATTTATGAAGAAAGACATTTATTTTATAATATATCTAGTAATTTTGGATGGTATTTTATTGCTTTATCTTATGATGGAGAGAATGCTTCCTTTTTTATTAATAATAAAACAACCGTTTTTAATTTCAATTCTTTAATTCGACATTATTTACCTTCTATGTCTAAAGACCATTTGTTGAAGAGTATAAATTATACTCTTGGTGCTTCAAAAAGATATTCTACTTTTTTCAACGGCGCCATAGATGAAGTCCGTATATATAATAGATCTTTGTCTCCACAGGAAGTTCAGGAATTATATCTGTCCGCATTTAATAAAACCGATACAAACTTTACTTCTATTAATATATCTCTTTCTAATAATAAAGTATTTCTTGTTTCTCCAAAAAAATCATACAATGTACTTGTTTCTGAGACAATCTCAAACAAATATAATATGGATTTTTATGTTACCGATTATCTCAATGACGAAAATCTTTACAATAAAATATCAGAAAATGATTATGAGTATATTGTCTTTATAGGGTCTAGGGATGATTTTAATTGGTATTTGAATGAAGAAAGACTTGTCAACAGGAGAGGAGAGAAGGTAAATTACGCCTTTTTATCAGAAAAAGAAATTGTTGATTATTTCTTTAAAAACGATACATTAATTCTATCTTCTCAAAATAATTCAATATTCAACACACTTTTGGCTTTAACACAAAATACAACAATAGTTTTTGATGATTCTTTCAATAACACATATATAGACAACAGAAACAAAACAAACAAAGATCTGGAAAACGAATACTATTCTTACATAAAAAACAACGGAAAGAATATCGATAATATTGTTTTATCCTCTTTAAGTTCAGAAATATCTTTTTTATCACCAATTATCTCTTTTAGATATCAAGGTATACCTTTAATAATCAATCTAGAGAATATATCCTTTCAAGACATGTATAATTACTCTCAAAATACCATCATAATAAAGAAAATCAAAAAAGACATATCCTCAAAATTAAGAGATCTTAATAAAGAAGGATTTATGGCAAGAAACAAGAATTACAAGCTTAAAGACCTCTATCTCACTATTCTGGGTAATGAATACAACATCCCTTTTGTTATGATACAAGACCCTGTAAATTATGAACTAAAAGACATCAAAAGCAATGATTATCTTTATACAGATGTTCCATACGGGATTTTAAACAATAAATTTCAAAATCTTGCAATTGGCAGGATCTACGATTTTAACATCCTAAAAGAAAAACCCATAAAGAGAGCAATACTTATGGGGCAATACAGGCATGATTCATATTTGGATATTATCAATTACGGAGGAGGGATGTTTACAACTTTTATGGTAAACAAATTTTTGAAAGACAAGAATATAGAGACGAAAAGAATAGGAGAAAAAAGAGTAGAGTTCAACAATGAAACTTTCAATGAGCTGAAAGACAGCATAAAAGATATTAAAAATACTTTAACATTGATAAAATCTAAAGCCTCTGTTTCCTGGACTGCATTGTTTCAAGCTATGAAAGGGATAGCAGATATAACTTCTTTTGGAGCTTATACTGTGATGGAAGCAGACACAAAGAACTGGAACCCTTTTTCCGATAATTTTTTACATATAGAGGAACTTACAGACAAATCTTTTAATCAAACTAAATATTATGATTTGTTCCTTTTCTCTGGAAGGGGAGATCCGAATAATTTTTTGTTCCCAAACACATCTCTGAGTATATTTGAGAGGATCGGAAGGGTTTTTGATATATATAATATACAAATAAATGCAACAAATCTTAATTTTAATGGATTCTTTTATCTGGATTCTGATTTTTCAGGAGATTTGTTTAAAGGAAACATAGTTCGGAATTTAGTAAATAGAGGATCTTATGGAGTTGCAACAAACAATTTAATTCACGACACTACTGCAATAACAAGAACTTCTGTGTTTTTCAGAGAATCTGTAAGAGATGGAAATTCTATAGGGAGTTCTTTAAAAAATTCAGGCAATTTAGAGCTGGCATCAACATCTTTTTTTAATCCGGCAAAGTCCAGAAACAAGGAATTCCTCCAGAGAGTTTATTTCGGGAATCCAAAATACAAATTATCTAACACATTAACTAAGAAAGATTCTCTATCTAAAGTTTTTAGGGCTTCAGGCATCAGACTGCAAGGAGAAAGAAGCTTGATTTTTGTTTCTGAAAACATACATTCAAATTATACTGTCTCAGACAGAATAATATTTAATGGGTATGATGATTTAATCATGGAACACGGATATCCTCTTGTTCCTTTGAAGATATTAAAGATAGAAATTCCTGAAGGAGGAGAGATAGAGGACATATCTTTTAATGGTTTTTATAAAAATTACACTAATCTTTCTATAGATATTTATACTGATGAACTTTTATCCAATAATGTATCTTATGATGTGTTTCCGAACGAGAGTTATTGGTATGATGTAGAGAAACTGCTAGACAACAGAAGTTTTGTGTATATTACAATACCTTTGATGAGGCATGACAATACCTCAAACAGAGTTTATGTTCTTGACAACGGAACAATAAATATAGGGTATTACGCGCCAATTGAAATCACAGATCTGTATATAGATAATGTTTATCAAGGGAACAATGGTTTTAGTTTAGAGATATTTTCCAATAATAGATATAATTCAACATTGTTTGTTTATGAAGTTCTTAACGGGTCTTTCTCTGAAATTACAAATATTTCTTTAGAGCTTGAACCGGGAAAAAGAAACTACACTATAAATGTATATATGAGTAGTTTGGGGAATAATACTCTTGCTTTTGTTTTAGAATCAAATTATTCTGTTTTTCCTTTTTATAAAAATATACATGTTCTTCCAAATTTAAGGATAAACGAAGTCATGTATAATCCTTCAGGAAATGAAGCAGAGGAAGAGTATATAGAGATTTACAATCCAAGTAATGCGACATATTCTTTTGAGAATGTTTCTTTATTGGATGGTTCGATAAATAGGGATCTTTTTCTATTTTCAGGAGATAATCTTATATATCCTAATGAGTATGTGATTATTGGAAGGGATCCTGAATTTTTAATTTATAAGTATAATTTATCTTCTGATGTTTACGACAGTTCTTTTTCTTTAAGCAACACAAAAGATACAATCTCAATACTATACAATGGTTTAGTTGTTGATTCTTTTTCATATAACTCCTCAAAAGAATGTGCAGATAACAGAGGATGTTCTTTGCAGTTCTTCAAAGACGGATGGAAGGATTCTTTGCCAACACCAGGATTAAAGAATAATTATACTCTTCCTAAGGAGCCTGAAAGATATTTGAATATAGAATTATTGAGAGATAAATTTGTAGAGTATAATAAAATAGGTTCTGCAATCAAAATTAAAATAGAGAACAAAGATAATTGTACAGAAAACAAGGAGATAATGAATGTCAGCTATATTTCAGTTTTTAATGATTCTGTTGTTTTATCTGGGTTTGAATCTCAAGAGATTGGATGTTCCAAAACATTTGACTTTAAAGGAATTTTTGAGGATAAAGGAGATCAAATATTATGTATCAATGCATCTACGAAATCTTTGAATGAATATAAATGTTTTAATGTTTCTGTTTTGGATAAAAATGATCTTGATTGCAACTTAAGTCTTGATATTCTTGCGGATAGCATGATTTTTGATTATGATTCCTCTAATAAGTATTATTTAGAGGTTAATGATTCAAATTGTTCTAATGTTGAAAGAGAAATAAATATAACTTATTGGATTGAAGATTTATTCGGAAAAATTATAAAAAAACCATATATTACAACACAGGAAGTTGAATGCTATAAAAAAATATCAAGAAGCTGGAACCCTCTGAACATAGAAGGAACAGAAGCTTATTATATTAAAGCAAATATCTCGGACACTTCCTGCAGATATTCATCCCGTCTGACGGAGAAGATAATAGTTGTTAAAGGAGTCCAGCCAGATTCAACACATTCATATATTTCAGGTTCTTCAAAAACTAAAGAAGATGTGTTTGTTTCTGTAAGATATCCGGATATTGTAGGATATATGGATGAGTTTGAAGTTGTAGTTGAGATAGAAAATAAAGGCTCTTCAGAGCTTTCTTTTGATCTGGATTCTTACGGATACAACAAAACAAAACTTCTCACAGAAGGTTTTGACGGCAAAAAATGGAAGAAGAAATGGGACGCAAACAAAATCCATTTTGATATTGAAAAAGGAGAGAAAAAAGAGTTCATATTAAAAAACAGGTTTGTTTACAACACAGACGGAGAATTTGATTTTAAGGTAAGGTTAAAGGGGGATGAGGAAAAAGAAATAAAAGGAAAAATAAAAGTCAGATCTAAAAAAACTGATTCAGAAAAAGAGTCCAGAAAGGAACAAACGGTGGTTGTTAAGTGTTTGGAAGACAGGATAAATATAACTAATAATGGAGAGAAGAGAAAAAGACTGATACTTATTGAAGAAGGACAAGAAAAAGGAATATATGTTTTTAAAAACTCCACAAAAGAAATAAAATTCAAAAAAGACGCGAATGTTACTATAGTTGATGAAGATTACAATTTCTTAAAGAAATGTTCTGTTGTTGTTAAAAAAGAGGTTGAAAAAGAAGCCCGGAAGAAAAATAAAGAGAACAAGATAACTGGTCTTGCTACTGTTAAT
>CAZKIC010000061.1:0-5022 GCA_964552785.1 uncultured archaeon | reverse complement strand
CGGCCTGTCAACACCGCCTAATATTTCTTTGAATTTTTACAGCAAATAGATAAATTTATATATTAATTAATCAATTTTTTAATTAAACTATTTTATAGTTTTACTATAATTTATACTCGGGGGGGAAATTTTTGAAAACTGAAAAAATTGGGGTAAAGCTAAATACAAGAATTATGTTTGCTTTAGTCTTCATATTCTTTCTATCTCAATTTTCTAATTCTGTTCAAGCAATCGACGTAAGTTCTTGCCAAACCTTAAGCACAACAGGAGGGTATTATACATTAACTGCAGACATAACTGATGACGATGGAACATGTTTTACAATAGCAGCCTCAGGAATTACATTAGATTGCCAAGGCCATACAATAGATGGAGATGCAGATGCTTCTGGTTATGGAGTTATAATAAACGGAGCAAGCTACGATAATTTAACACTAAAAAATTGCACGATACAAGAATTCGCTAGAAATTTATATGTCGGAGCTAATTCTGATATAATTCGCATAGAAAACTCAAACTTAATTCATGGTTATTATGATGGGGCGTGGACATATGCTGTAGACCAGATGACAATAATAAACTCTACCTTTTCTGGAACAAATGAATATGGATTTTATGCTTATTGTTCTGGAACAACATACAACACAAATTGGACAGTTATAAACTCTAACTTTACAGGCGGAACAACTTCAAGTGATTATGGAATACGGATATTATACCTTTATAATTCAACATTCATAAATAATACTTTCAAAGGGATATCTGCTTCAGGAGATCGTGGTGCTTCATTTGAAGGTGAATCTGGAAACATAAATTTCACTAATAACAAATTTGAGTCTTCTGGACATATTGCTGCATATTTCAACCATATTGAAGACTCTTATTTTAATTCAAATACCTTCTCCACCCCCACTAGTTGGGGCCTAGAACTAGTTCAATATTCAATAAATAATAAACTAATCCAAAATAATATATCATCTAAATATGGATTATACTTTGCAACCTACTCCTCCAACAACAATATTACAAATAATACGATCTCTGCTTCTGGTAGTTATGGAATACGGATAAATAACTATGCTACAGGAAATTCATTTTATCATAATAATATAACATCGTATTCCTATGCACTATACGAATCATCTTATTCTCAAAATAACCGATTTTTTTATAACACAATACATTCAACAGACGCTTATGCTATTTATTTGTATGACCATTCAGGTGGAAACACATTTTACTTAAATGATATAAAATCTTTGGCAACAACAAATCAATATGGGATAAGGGCTTATTATACCTCAGGAAACAATAACATAACAAACAACAATATTTCTTCAAGGTATACTGCTTTGCGATTAGAATATGATGCAGATAATAACTATATAGATTCCAACAACATCACATCAACCGCTGAAATAGGAGTATATTTGCTTTCCACTACCGGAGACAACAATACAATAATCAATAATCATATTTCTGGTGGAACACACGGACTATACATTGCCAACAACAACCAAGACAATAGAATAATAAATAACACTATCCAAGCCAATAATGGATACGGGTTATATATCAGAACAGGCTCTAATGCATTAGTAGAAAATAATACTATACTGTCTGGTTCTTCAAATGATAATGGTCTTGGTTTAAGTGCAGATACCAATATAACCATACGCAATAATCTAATCAATGGTACCGCTAGTGGTATGATTATATCCGGAAGTTCACAACAGATTTACGTTATCAACAATACATTAAATGGGGCTTTAGGGGGAGGAAATTATTATGGATTGTATTTGGCTGGCGGTTCAACACAGAATACAATAACAAATAATTCTATAAACAGCTTTGATTATAGAGGAATCTATATGGATGATGTACAGAACAACATACTTTCTGGCAATACAATAACCGCAGGGTCTTATTCTAATTGGGACACAGATGCCGGGATTTATTTGTCATACTCTCATTATAATAATTTTACAAATAACTTAGTTTCTCATAGCGGAGGATCTAATGTAGTTGCATATTATAGTAATAATAATACATTCACTGGAAATACTTTTAATAATGGTTATTCAGGCATCTATTGTTATTATTGCATAATGCGTCAAGAAGACTTTAAAAATAACATTATAAACAACACATCCTCTGCTTACGACTATAGGATTTGGAGTACTACAACAGTGCATTCTAAATTGTACTTTTTGAATACAACTTATGATGAGAATGCTTTTTATTGGAATACGTACAGTTCATTAGAAAGATTATGGTATGCAACAGTTAATGTTTCAAATACAGATGGTCAGATTGAAAATGCAACAGTGATAGTATATGATAATACAGACAGTTTAGTGGCCAATAAAACAACAGATCCTTCTGGTTTAACAGAACCAATTCCACTTAGAGAATATGCTGCAACCTATATAGGATATACCTCCATGTCAAAAATATATTACAGTAATTACACATTCAATATCTCAGCAGAGGATCATTTTTCAAATACAGCAACTGCAAATATGTCTACAAATAGAATAATTTATGTTTCTTTAGAAGACTGGCCTATGATAACAATATTGGCCGGATATCCAGAAACAGGATCATATAAAGCAAATGAAATACTAAGAATACGTGTAAACGAATCAAAAAGGCCCGATTTAATAACTTCAACAAATTTAACTATCACATTCTATAATGGATCTAAAATAACTTTCCAGATGTCAAATGGAACAGACGGGAATTCAGACCTTTGGGAGTATAATTACACCATAAATGTTTCTGATGTTGGAGGACCATTCAATATAACAGCACTAGCATATGATGATTCAGGTTATAACTATGATAATGATACAGCTACAGGATTCACAATAACTCCTACTATTGTTTGGTTTAAGACATATGACTCATATAATAAACTCAAATCATTTTTTGCAGAGAATGAAAATGCAAAGTTAAAAGCCAAAGTTTATAATCCATACCCCGGATATCCAAAGATTTCATTAAATGACTCATCTACTCCTACAATATTTGAAGATTCTTCAATGCAACAAGAACAACCCACTATTTACGTCTTGAATTATTCTTTAAATGGCTCATCTGGATTCTTTAATACAATTATTAAGTCAAATGAGAACACATCAGAAACCTTTTCCTACTCATTTTATGAAGGGGATAATTGGAATAATAAATTTACAGATAGTTCAGGAGATATATATGTATATGCAAAACCAGTTACAATAACTAATCCTAATCTAACAGAAAGAATATTTTTCCCAGTAGATATAAGAATAAACTTTTCAGAAGAGACTAATCCTGATTCAATAAGGGTTACAACCTACAATGGTTCTGTTTTTTCAGAGATTCCATCACAGATTTATAATTATTCCTCTCAGAACAACACAATAACCTCTGCAAATATAGTTTGGTTGGCCTCTCTGGACCCAGGAGAAAATAGAACATACTATGTCCATTATAACGATATCTCAAATGGAAACGCTTCTTATACTACTGACCTCAATACTTACACTACTACCAGTAATTATAAATTTTTTAACAACAGTTATTTTACAATAAGAATTGACTCTGATAATGGTGGTTTAATTGATGCATTATGGACTAAACAAGGATCATCTGATAATTTAGCCGGCCAGGATCCTATGCAAACCTCACCTTCATTGTTAACCATATCATTAGATTCCTATAGTGCACAAAATGAACAATCTCCAACAAGGAATTTAACAAACTCTGGTCCAATATTCTATGAATATAAAGTACAAGGTTATCTATCTACCTCAAATGGAAATGAAAACACAAACATACCATTTAATCAAACTTACATAGTATACGCAAAAAATAACTACATAATCTATAAGACAAATCTCAAATTTAATTCTCGATACAGTGCAGAGAACCTTATTGATCACATGGTTAATTTTGGGGATGGTTATTTCAATAAATTAACCCTAGGCTATTCTAATGGAACTGCATTAACATACAATGTAACAACTGGAAATGGACAGGATCACTCCAATTTGGATGCATCCCTTATTTGGTTGGGATTATATAATGATGAAGAGCAAACCGCCGTAGGAGACATATTCTTGAATAGATCAAGCTCAATAGAAAGTTCCCCTAAAATTGATTTCTGGGATCAAGCCTCTTATGAATTTTATAAACGCTATCTTATCTCTTCCCCAGAATCTATCTCAAATGGAAGTACATATGCCTCAAGAATAGCAAAGATAATATGGAACGGAAAAGATGGATATGTACCATTAAATAAAACATATATCTCTCTAACAAATAACATAAACTATTCAATAGGATCAATAGAATATGGAGATACGAGTTATCCATACTATACCATCTATAATTACACACCAAAAAATGCAACAGATGCCCAAAATATAACATGTTACTCATACTGGTCAGATGATTTAAGGTTAAAGATAGGTTATGTGGAAACAAACGTAACAGGAACAGCAGTAAATCATTCAGTCGAATTAAGTGGAAATTCTAGCTGGGTCAATTATACCATACCATATACAAACATAAGGACAAGCCATTCTTATTGTAAGTTTTATGTAAAAGATATTGGTAACAACTTAAATGCAACCCCCAAAGTTTATTTTAACATAACCGATGTTACTGCTCCTGCCATAAACAACATAACAAACACCCCCAATTCATCAGACGAATTAGATCCGGGAATAACAATAAACATAACAGCAAATGTTTCAGATAAGATTTCTTTATCAACTGTGATCTTACAATACAAGTACTCAAATGCAACATCTTGGAATGAAACTCAAATGACTAATCTTGTTAATGATACTTATATAGCAAATTTCACAGCAACAGAAGCAGGAAACTATACTTATAGAATAAATGCTACTGATTCATCAGGCAACTCAAGAATAAGCGATTCAAAAACTATTTCAGTCGATTATGATCTTTCATGGGACTTATCCCCTTCAACATTTGAGGCAGTTTCAGGAGTAATCGGGTCCTCTATTAGTG
>CAZKIC010000060.1:0-5024 GCA_964552785.1 uncultured archaeon | reverse complement strand
GTATATATATATCTTTTATTATACCGCCAAAGATCGAATAAATAATAACCAATATCATAGAACTAATCATGGTTACCAAAATAATTTTGTACTCCAGATTATCGTATATAAAGTAACTCAAGAATCTTTCAATAACTAAGAATTGTGAAGACAAAAAGAAAAAGAAAACCGAGAAATTTATGAATGAAAATAAGATCGTGACCTTGCGATCTCCGTAATATTTATCAACAATATCCATCAAAGTAAGATAATTATTATTTTTAAAGAATTCTTTTATCTTAGGCACTAAAAAGCCTATAAGAGTGAAACTTACAAGATATAAAAATCCTATTATGTAACCAACAACACCTGCTTCAAAACCAATCTCTGTGGCTGCAAAAAACATACTGCCTCCGACAACAATACCCAAGATGCTTAAAAAAATAGTGGCAAAACCAAATGAATCTTTACTAGCCACAAAAGATTCAAGAGTCAATGGTTTTGATTTCCAAAGATAAATTAATATATTAAACAAAAGGTACATAGTTAGACCAATAATCAACAACAAATAAGACATATTTCTGTGTTTGTTTGTTAATTATATAAATTATACTATATCTTAGATGGAAATACCGCATTATAACGGCTAAAAAAATAATATATAATGAAACCATATACAGTATAAGGTGATCATATGGTATTAGGAGTTGCAGATTTAATGTCGACAATACACAAATCGGCATATATGATATCAACGCATCCTAATGACGAAAGCAGTATCTTGGCAAGATCGCTGATTGTAGACCCTTGCGAAAAAGCAAGAACGGTCTACGGACGGAAACATAACACCTTGGCATTCCCGACAAATATGTTTACAGACAAAGAAGACTGGATGAAATTAATATCAGAGTTTGACAAAAAAAAGCGTGTCAAAGATTTTAAAACAAAGGTTGTATGTACAGACGGTTCTGTAAGGCCAGTTCAATTAAATATATCCAGTATAGAAAAAGAAAAAGAAAGATATATCATCTCTTCTCTTTTCGATTTGACTCAAGCAGAAAAAGAGCTGTTATTAAAGGAGAAGCAACGATTAGAAAGATTAGAAGGAATAAAAGACGATTTAATACACACAATAAATAATAAAATGACTGGTATAATAGGTTATATCGACTTGTTAGATGTTAAAATACCTTATGATGTACGCGACGAAGACCTAAAAAGGATATTAAACGCATTAAACAATAGTGTAAGCGAAGTTCAAGAATCATTAAAAGTGTATTGGGATATAAAAACTACAATTGTCAGAGGAGAAAGAACAAACATATACACAACTTCTTTAGAAATCATAGAAGAGGTAAAAGAACAGCAAAAAAATAGCACTAGTTCAATTAATATACTCATAAATTACAAAACACCAGAGAACCAAAAAATATATTGCACAGTTCCTGAGGAAATACTAAAACGTGTTTTAAGAAACCTTATATATAATGGTCTCAGCTATGTTGGAGACGATAATTACATTCTTCTAAATATAGACACACAAACACCAGAAAAATATGATATAAAGGATGAAATATATCTTGATGTAATTAACAATGGAGAACCGATACCGCGAGAGATACAAGGACTTATATTTAGACCGGGCTATAGCAGTAGGAACAGCACAGGTATGGGTCTTAACATCTGCAGAGAATTATTAAGAACTTATGACTCTGACATAAGTTTAGAAGGGTCAAATGAGGAATGCACTGTGTTCCGATTATATTTAAAAAAGGCGAGGGACTAATCCCCCTTCTTGAAAAAAGACAAAGCTTTAAGTATTCCTTCGGCAACCTCTTCCCCCTTATGATTTTGGAAATAGAACTCTATAAACGCAAGAAAATCATTAGGGCTGCCGGGAATACTTCTTTTTCTTTTCATTTCAACCGTCATTAAACCGCCTCGAGTACGGTTTACCTGCTTCTTTATAGATCCTTTCAATTCCAAAGCAAGATACTTTCTATTTTCAGGTTCCGTTTCATGGTATTTATTGTATGCCGCCATAGCAACGTGTTCCGCACACCTCATCAATTCAACGAGCTCAAGGTGTCTTTTTGAATCTGTATAAACCTCGCGAAAGTAAGGCCTATAAAGCAGTGCAGCTGCTTTGTTCTCATTGTTCGGATCCAAGAGCACAGTACAAATCTGTACTCTTTCGTCTTCTGTAGGTATGTATATCTTTTTTTCAGGGTCTTTGAGAAAAGAGAATTCACCCTTTTGCCTGTACATACCTGTCCTCAATTCTTCCCATACCCTTACAGGGTCGTATATTTCTGATACCATAGAAAGTTATTGGTAATAAGTTCAGGATGCAGTTTAAACCAAAATAAAAAGGCAACCCACATACCATTCTTTAATGGGTGTAAATACTCTTAGAATCGCAAACAGAAAAAGAAAATAAAAAGAGAGAATAAAAAAACGTTATTAAACGGTTCGTATATTCTATTCAAAAATATTATGATTTCTCACAAGCTGAGGGATAACTTTATGCTCTGCTTTACGAAGATGCTCTCTATAAGTAGATAAAGAAACATTCATCTTTCGAGCAAGATCTTTCAACTCAACATACCTTGGATAGGCATAATAATTGTATTCAATCGCAAGATCGAGTGCTCTTTTCTGATTTAAGGTTAAGTTAGATATGAATGAAGTAGTAAAAACATTCGATATTTTATCCGTTCTCATCTTAAGAAGCTCGAAATTCTTTTTCTGCTCCACAACATCAAGCAAATCATTTAACGGCCATCTTTCCCAAGATGCGACATGCCATGTTTCATACCCGTTCTTGTCAATAATTATAGGTCTTACATGTATCAATCTAGGATTATACATAACATCGAATTCTTTTGTATTTTCTTCTTCTCTAAGAATCATTATGAAATCGTTCCTAACCTCGAACCTTTTTATATTTGGTTGTTTTTTTAGAAGTTCAATAAACTGTTTTTTCATATCTTCGCTTCCGAAAACAGTTCCTGTGCCGATGTAATATCCCTTATTACCAACAACATATCTCGTTAACGGATACGCATAAGCAAATAAACCAAGTTTCTTAGCTATTTCTCCGTAATTGTCACTAAAAAACTTGAACTTTGCGACCCACATATTAAATATTTATAAAGACGATTTTTATAAATATATACCACAATAACGCTGTATAGAATAAAAGAATTTATAAAATCTCATCAACTCTTCTAAAACTCAACAAATTGGTAACCCATCTGTTATTTATTAAAGAACCAGCCACTATAGCCAACATAGTGGTATCAGAAACTACATTCTCTTTCTTAAGATCCTCGACAATCTTCTTCAGCCCTACCTTCATAAAATCCTCATTGTCTCTATATTTAACTAAAACCGGAAAGACGCCCCAAGACAACATTAATTGTCTAACTAATTTATCGTTCTTTGCAACCGCAATTATTGGCTGTTTCGGTTTGTGTTTCGCTATATTTCTTGGAGTTCTTCCAGAATCAGTCGGAGTTATAATACAGCCAATGTCAAATTTAAATGTAGCTTCAGAAACATTTTCAAAAACAAAACTATCAACCTCTGAAGGTAAATCATATACCTTATGGAAGACTCTTTTCTCTGCCAATCTTGCTATAGAATCCATCATCTTAACACTTTCCAAAGGATAATCCCCTGCAGCAGTCTCTCCGGACAACATTAATGCATCCGTGCCATCCAAAATAGCATTAGTAACATCAGAAACTTCTGCTCTTGTAGGTCTTGGGTTCTTTGTCATTGATTCCAGCATATGAGTTGCTGTTATTACAGGTATGCCTTTTAGATTGCATTTTGAAATTATCTCTTTCTGAAACAAAGCAACCTCTTCCAATTGAGTTTCTACTCCCAAATCCCCTCGAGCAACCATAATCCCGTCAGAAACAGAGATAATTCCATCAATATTTTCTATAGCATCCTGGTTCTCTATTTTGGATATGACTTTCATATCAGAACCATTCTCTTGAATAAACTCTTTGAATTCAATAACCTCCATAGGTTCCCGGACAAAAGAGGCTGCAATAAAATCAACTCCTTGATCTATACAAAATAAAATATCCTTCCTGTCTTTATCAGTTAAAGAAGGCAGATTAGCTTTATGTCCTTTGATAGTTACTGTCTTTTTATTCCCCAACCTTGCAGAATTCAAAGCTCTTGCCCTCACTCCTCCTTTTATTCTCTCTATAACTTCAAACTCTAACTTGCCGTCATCAATCAGAAGTTTATTCCCTTTATCTAGTTCTTCTAATTTGTCATAATCAATACATATTCTTTTATTGTCTCCGACAAATTCCTCGCAGGTAAACTCGATCTCATCCCCTTTGTTGAAATCCACATAATCATTAGCCAAAACACCTGTTCTTATTTCTGTCCCTTTTGTGTCTCCCATTATCGCAATATTAGGATTATAAAATCTGACTTCTTTTATTATATTTTTGAAAAAATCATAATCGCCATGAGAGAAATTCAAACGAACAACATCCATCCCTGCATCTATTAAAGCTCTCAACATCTCCTTAGAGGCAGTTTTAGGCCCTATCGTACAAACAATCTTTGTTTTTCTTTCCCTTATTTTCATATTATCATTCCATTATTAATATTCGTTTCTGTTATATATATCTCTATCGGCCCTTTCGGCAACATCCAACAAAAGAATTAAAAAAACACAAACACAATCTTGGTCAGATAATTTTAAAAAATAAACCTAATAGTGAGAAGGATGTCTATAGAATTCTTGAAAGAAAATCAGGCTTACAAAGAAAAGGAAATTAAAGAGATATTAGACCCATTAGTCAGAGAATGGTTTGATTCTAAATTTAAAGAATTCACTCCGCCTCAAAAATACTCCATAATAGAGATTCATAAAAGAAACAACCTCTTGATTTCCTCCCCAACAGGATCTGGAAAGACCCTTTCCGCTTTTTTAACAATAATCAATGAACTTATAATTTTAGCGAAACAAAATCTCTTGGAAGACAAAGTTTACGCTCTCTATATATCTC
>CAZKIC010000059.1:0-5041 GCA_964552785.1 uncultured archaeon | reverse complement strand
ACCAATTTATTAGTTGGTGATTATTAAAATCACGAGGTTACCATGCAATCATAAATTATATGTGGTGTTCGAATATATATAAAATATCTAAAAACTTCATCAACTAAAAATTATTTAAACTTATACGAATCATAAAAATTATGTTCAGATATGTTAATACTTTTTTAAGTAAAGTCTTGTCAAAAGTATATCCATTTTTTTCTCTCACATTTGACTCAGAAAGTGAGTTATTTGAAAATATATATAAGGAATTAACAAACACTTTTTATCCAAAGGCTATTTTAGAAAGAATGTATGATAATTCAAAAAAAATAGATGCGAACATGGGAGTATTCTTAACGAGTAGATGCCCCCCGTTCATAGTCTCTGTTGATGAGACTTATCACAAATTTAAAATTCTTTCCGATGTCAGTAATAAAGGTTACGAAACAAAAAAAGTAAACGAGCTAGTTTTATTTGGGCCGGGTTCAAGTGAGAAAGACTTTGTTCAAGAGTTGTATAGTAGAATAAGAGACTCAGACAGCTCTCTAATATATTTGGATGTGATCCCAGAACTTCATACTAGCAGGACTATTAATCTTATAAAAGAAGCAATCTTAAAAAATAAAAAATTAAGAATTCTTGCATATACCTGTTTTGATTATGAAGAAGGAAATTATATAGAAGGAGCAATTTTTTACAAGAGAGGACGGGATTCAAAAATTAGCATCTATCTTTTGGGAAATTAGCGGATTTCTTTTCCTTCTCCGATCTTTTCAAATCTGTCAACTTTCAAAGCTCTGTAGGATGTAGGCTCTTTAACAACCAATTCTTTGTTTTTGTAAGATACTCCTCCTTTAGAATTGGTCTTCATTTTAATCTTAAGGAAATCCTTAATGTCAATCTCTTTCTTTGGAACAGACGGAATACCTAAAAATGAAACAGATTTCCCTTCTTTTGAATCAGACAGAACCAAACCAACATCTTTATCTCCTGCTGCCAGGATCATGCCCTGGCTCTCGATCCCCCTTATTTTTGCCTTTTTCAAATTATAAATCAAGACAACTTTCTTGCCCAACAATTCCTCTGGCTTGTAGTAATCCTTTATCCCGGAAACAACTTGTCTTTCTTCATAACCTAAAGATAATTTCATAACATAAAGTTTATCTGCATCCGGGTGTTCCTCCACTTCTATGATCTTTGCGACCCTGAGATCTATAAAAGAAGAAATATCTTTTCCAGACAATATTTCGATATCCTTGTCTTCGATCTTCTTTATTAATGTTTTGATATTATTCACTTTTCCTTCAATTTCAAAACCGAAATTGTTGTTATATGTTACAGAGATCATGTTCTTTAGATCAGCGATTATTGAAGGTATTACAGGTTCTAACATCAAGCAAAGCCCTCCTATCACATATAATGTTTCCCCTAAGATCAATTCTGCCTTCTTTTTGTTATCTTTTATCAACTTCCATGGTTCTTTATCATTAAAGTATGCATTACACTCTCTGACAAAAGACATTACTTCCTCTAAAGCTTTTTTATTCAAAGCCTTATCCATATTTTTCTGATAATTATGGATGGTTTTTTCAAGCTTCTTTGAAAGCATACCTTTTGAGATCTTTACTTTTCCTTCAAAATTGTTGACAATAAAAGTCAGAACTCTGTTAATAAAGTTCCCGAAATCTCCTAAGAGCTGCTTGTTTATAACATCTTTAAAAGAGCCCCATGTAAAGTCAACATCTTGGGTGTTATCAGGAGTGTTGATAGTAAAATAAAACCTGAAATAGTCGGCAGGAAATAAAGACAAAGCCTCTCTCACAGTAATAAAAGTACCTTTGCTTTTACTCATCTTCCTGCCATCTATTGTAAGATATCCTCTGGTAAACACATTTGTCGGCATCTTGAAGTCTGCAATTTCAAGCATTGCAGGCCAGAACAAAAAGTGGTGATAAGCAATATCCTTCCCTATGAAATGATACACTTCTCCATTTTTCCAGAAGTCTTCATAATTTTTGCTTGCTTTCATGGATGAGGACATATATCCTACAGGCGCATCAAACCACACATAATAATATTTATCTTTCTCATCAAGAATATTTAATCCGAAATAAGGTTTATCTCTTGTTATATCCCAATCTTTCAATCCGTCTTTAATCCAGTTTAAAACATAGTTCTTAATGTCTTTCTGTATCTCTCTGGAATTTAACCATTTCTCTAAATTCTTAGAATATGCACTCAACTTAAAAAAATAGTGTTTTGTATCTTTATGGGAGATTGCATCACTCTTGCCACACAAAGTACAGTAAGGTTTTATCAAGTCTAATGTGGTGTAGGTCTTCCCACAAACCTCGCACTGATCTCCGTATTGATGTTCAGCTTTACAAAAAGGGCAGGTTCCTTTAACATATCTGTCCGGCAAAAATCTGTGGTCATTTGAACAATATAATGCTTTAATTTCTTTCTCAAATATGTATCCTTTTTCCTTCGCTTTCCTAAAAAACATGTCTGTAAGTTCTTTATTCTCTTTACTATGAGTCATATGGAAAGAATCAAAAGACATACCCAAAGAATCCATGTCTTTTTTCTGCTCTTTGCGCATAGCCTTTACAAAATCTAAAGGTTTAAGATTGTTTTTCAAAGCATTTAATTCTATAGGAGTGCCGTGCTCATCTGTAGCACAGGCAAATATGACTTTGTTTCCCTTTAACCTTTGATATCTTGCAAAGACATCAGAGGGTATATATGTAGATGCCATTCCGCCCAAATGCAAAAAACCATTAGCATAAGGCAATGCAGCAGTTATTAAAATTTTTTTCATAATCTCACATAAATTTCTTTAAAAAACTTACTATATATCACTATATTAAAGTTGGATTAATAATATAAATATAATCTTTCAATAAACTTTACGATATAATTTTTTTTTGTGTTGCTTATGAAACAGTTTAAGATCTCCGGGACAATTAATAACCACTTTCAAAATGAAGAGATATTGATGAGGGCTTTAGAGGCAGGAGCAACTAATGCAGCAATAATGTCTAGAGAAATCCATGTTGAATGCCCTCTGAGCAAATTAAGTCTTCTTAAAACAACACTCAAAGAAATGAAGATTACAGACATAAAAGTTAAAGAAGCGTCAGTAATAGAGACAACAGTAATGCAGTCAGGAACAGGAACAGACCACAGGAAATCTGTTACAGTATATTTGGCTCCTGCAAGCAAATTAAGTTCAAGAAAATTACTTTCTGTTTCTTTGGCTGAAGGAGTGACAATAGATGAGAACTACACACCAGATTTTATAAATAAATCTAAAGAAATAATAAACAAAATACTCGATAGAGCAGGAGTAACTCATTGTCTTGCGTCTGTTGAGATAAACAGAAATCCAAGAGATTTTGACCAAGCAGTGGAGCTGGCAACAGTTTCTGCTTTGGTAAATACAAATGGCATTGTTCAAATAAATTAATTTTTGATTTTTATTAGATTTTTATTATTTTCTTGGTTTCTTTTTTGGCTTGTTAAAGTAGAAATACAACAATCTCTGGAAAAAATAAGTAGGTATTATTATAAGAGAAAAAGCAATAAACACCCAGAGGTAAGTATACCCTTTAAATGTGATGTCAAAACCACAAACCTCATAAATACAATTAATGTTCGCTTCAGGATTTGTAAAAAGTATACTTATTAAGAACAAAACTACTAAATAGAACAACGAATAATACAAACTCTTTAATGTTGGGTTTTCATTATGCATTACTATAATTGCCATATTAGTTGAAAATAGATGTACAAGAATAGGTAGCATTACCCAAAATCCATTTTTCTCAAATACATAATTTGTTATACCAAGTAAAACTTCTCCTGTTGTTAATCTGACTGTAAAATCCAGAGTCCAGATTAACTGAGGTATAAAACCAACATTTATCAGACTTTTTATTATTTCTTTTTTTCTAAAAAAGAATGCAAGAGAGAACATTATAGGTGTATGATTGCAGAACCAATACAATATGCTGTTATTCCCAATTTTATAAACACCCAATATTATGAATATCTGGATTGCAAGAAAGAACCAACCCATTACCATATATTTTTTTCTTTCTCTAGCTAAATAGTCCTCTATATCTACCATAAGTTATAAATATCTGCGCAATATTTTATTTCTTCATTTCAACAGTCACATGAGGATAAGGAATCTCTATATTATGTTTTCTAAATTCTTTTATTATTGCTTCGTTTAAAGCAAATTTTGTAGAATATCTTAGATCCAAATTCTTTACATAACAAATTAAAAGGAAATTTATTGAGGAGTCTGCCAGTTCTGTCAACAATACTTTGGGTTCTGGGTCATCAAGAACATCTTTATTTTTCTTTGCTATGTCTAAAAGAACTTTCTTAACTTTGTCTATATCGGAGTCATAAGAAACTCCCACTGAAACCTTGACATTCTTCTTTCCTTTTGGTTGCGAGAAATTCTCTATTTTTGAGTTTGCAATCTCTGAATTGGGAAGTATAACTATAGAAGAGTCCAAAGTTCTGAATCTTGTAGATCTTATTCCAACTTCTTCTACAAACATCGGAGGTCCGTCATTTATTTGAACTCTGTCGCCTTTCTTAAGAATCTTGTCCATATATACAGAAACCCCTCCGAAAAAATGTCCTAATAGATCCTTCGAAGCAAAAGCAATTGCAAAACCCGCAATACCTGCAGACGCCAGTAAAGGAGTTATATTTACGTTCCATATGGAAAGAATTTCTAAACCTGCTATTGTCAGGAATATAATTTTTATTACATTCTTCAATAACGGGATCAGATTGTCATCAAAATCTGTCTTTGTCTTACTTGCAACTTTATGCCCGTAGTTTTCAATAAATATGTTAATTATTCTATAGACAAAAACAGATATTATTAAAAAATACAAACTCTTGAATGTGTTGTTGATATACAATGTAACTTTGTCAGTAAAGTTCAGCAAGTTTAAAGATGCTTGAATAAATAACAAAAATATAACATAGAATATTGGGCCTTTTAGTTCTTCAGCAAACAGATCATCTAATT
>CAZKIC010000058.1:3752-5079 GCA_964552785.1 uncultured archaeon | reverse complement strand
ATCCAGAAGTTCTTTAACAGTCTCCAAATTATCTGATAATTCTGGATATTGTGGTTTTAAATAAGCAGCATGCCAAGAAGCTATTTCAAACAAATCCAAATCCCAATTATTTTTATTTATTAAATCTAAAGCTCTTCTAGCCAAAACCCTTAAATTGTAACCACCACCGGTATTAGAAGGCAAGATTCCGTCATTTAAACAAATCAATAAAGATCTTGTATGGTCTGCAATAGAATATAAAGCTGCAGAAGGTATGGTCACGTCTTTAAGTTCTTTTGCATCCATACCTATTTTAGAAGCTATATCCTTCCACATTCCTTCCATATCTTCAACTTCATCTACATTCAATAAACCGGAATAAGGCAAGAATCTCTCTAATATTGAATGATTTGGTTTGAATCCTGTTCTCTTATAGAGTTTGTCAACAACAGTAGGAAAATTAGCTTCATAACTTGTTGAAGTTCCGTGAGTCAGCCAAGAAGGTCTTTCCTGCCCCATACCCATATCTAAAACTTTCAGATTAAGATCTTTAAATGTGCCTGAATTTATATCGTATTGCATATATACTTGATTGCCAATCTCAAGACCGCGAGAAAAGAATTCCATAGAAGGTCCTGCATTTCCGCCTCCTGCCCACGCATCTTCATGGAATGTTATCTCTTTTAGACTAAGGCCCATTCCCTTAGTGAGCCAGGTTATTATATCTCCGAGATATTTAACAGTGTCATATTTCTCTGGTGGAACAAATGCGTGTTGTCCTATCATCGTAAAAAGAGAATAATGTCTCCCGCTAAATCCTATATTATCCAAATCATTGAATCTTACGCAAGTTTGAGGCACAACCAAAGGATTTGCCGGTGGATCTATCTCTCCATTTACAACATACGGCTGAAAATCATAAATGGATGCTTGAACAAACTCTGTATCATTTCTCCATCTGGCCGCAATCGGATATCTCTTGATTGGTGTATAACCCAATTTCTTAAATAAAGATGAAAATTCCTTCCAAACTTGAATATAATCCATTTTCTTTTTAGTAGGACTTGAACCTATAAACTGGTATCCCCCAATACATAAAGGATCTCCGCATATTTTTCTATCGGCATCAGTGCTCCAAAAGTAAGTTCCGCAATTGGAACATTTACCTCTGACAAATCCCTTCTCCTTTAAAACCGAAGTAGGATAATACTTATCAGGATTTTTGCTTGCCTCTTCCTTCAATATTTTCTTCATTTTTTTATCGTTAGACATAATATCACCAAAGATGAAAAAAGCTTCGAACAAACCGGTACTCCGTTTACGCGTATATAACATACCTCGTCATTAC
>CAZKIC010000058.1:0-3652 GCA_964552785.1 uncultured archaeon | reverse complement strand
ATTCCTCGTAGTTATCTGAACTGTGCTATTGTCAACCGGTACTCCGTTTACGCGTATATAACATACCTCGTCATTACATTCCTCGTAGTTATCTGAACTGTGCTATTGTCAACCGGTACTCCGTTTACGCGTGCTCGACATAAAGACTTCGTCTTAGTCGATCTTAGTTGATCTGATTTAATTCCTATGAGGTTAGAGTATTTTTTACTCATAGAAACACCGATAAACACTAATAGAGAATGAAAATATAAAAAGGTAACTAAGAATTAGAAAAATAAAATACAGAATCAAAAAAAGAAAAGTTCGGAACTAAACCGAACAATCTATATTCAGCCGAACAAAGCGCCAAGGCCTGCTGCAGCTTCTTCTTCTTTCTTTTCATCCTTTTCTTCTTCTTTCTTTTCTTCTGCCTTAGCTTCTCCGCCCTCTGCAGCTCCTGCAGATGGTGCAGATGGTGCAGCAACTGGTGCAGCCACAGCTTTATTCATAGCATCTTCAATATCAACATTCTCTAAAGCAGCAACTAATGCTTTAACTCTTGCATCGTCTGCCTTTACTCCGGCAGCGTCCAATACCTTCTTAACATCTGCTTCTTTTACTTCTTTTCCTGCAGCATGTAATAACATTGCAGCGTATATATATTCCATTTCAACACCTCTCCTGAACATTATTTCAACATGAATTAGCCGAACAAAGCGCCAAGGCCTGCTGCGTTTACAACTAGAGTCAGTTGCAGTCTGTTGGAAACCGCGCAGGTAACCAACACATCAGCCGAACAGTGCGCCAAGGCCTGCTGCGGCATCCTCTTCCTTGGATTCATCTGAATCCGAGGCGGAAGCTTTCTTTTCATCCTTTTCTTCTGCCTTAGCTTCTCCGCCCTCTGCTGACGAATCAGCCTTTTGCTCAACCTCTTTGGAAACAACAGAAACATTGCCTCTTGCTTCCTCTGGTAAAACACTTGCCAAAGACAGCATTTGCATGTTGGCTTTAGCTAATAAATGCTCCGCAGTTTTCTCATTTACTATTGAAGCATTAATTCCTAAATTAATAGCTTTTATAAATGCTTCGGATAATTTCATTGGCACAGTCAGCTCGTTTAGATAATTGGCATTGTATGCCAAATTGAAAGCTCTTGAAGCACCATAAAGTATATTGTCGTAATATTCCTGCTCATTTATATCTAAAGTATCGGCATTAAACACAATTCCATTCTCATAAATACCTTTAACATTCAAACCTATCTCCATTGGTTTGATATTTAATTTACTTAAAACACCAGCCAGAGCTTCGCTAATCTCGTCTCCTTTCTTAGCCACAACTTTATCCTCTTTAATATGTATACTAGGCCCCTGAATAGCGGCATTCAAACCAACTGCTTTTAAATCGCCTATAGCAGGTCCAGGAGGCAATCCTGTATCTCCGGCAGGAATAATTATGTCTTTAGGGGCTATATCTCCTGCAACTGCCAATGTCTCTGATTTATTATTAGAGATAAATTTGAATAATTTAAAAGGATTTTCTTTTGTAAAAAGCAAAGCAGGAACTTTTGCCTCATTCAAAAGATTAACCAAATTTTCGTTATTTTTTAACTGCTCTTTGATGGCTAGCTCTATAATCTTCTTGTTTGCCAGTAAAGTTCTTGCCCTTCCTCTTAATTTCTTTTTAATCTCGTGAAGCTGTTTTGAAGGAATCTTATAATAATCCACAATACCAACCATAGGGTATTCTTTCATTAATGATTTAATCTCTTCCAACTTATCTTTTTTCCATTGCTGAACCATATAAATCCCTACCTGTATTTAACACTTATAGGACTACCCATCGTAGTCTTCAAATAAACATTCTTGATGTTATCCTTTCCTAACGGAAGCTTCTTCTCCACTGCACTTAAAACAGCTTCGAAATTTGCCTTTATTTCCTCGTCTTTCAAAGACTCTGTCCCTAAAAATGTCTGTATAACAGGACTTCCAGATAATTTAACTCTGACTGTTTTTTTTAATCTTTCTGCAATTGGTTTAATATCAGCATTTGGAGGTAATGGTTTTGGCATCTTGCCTTTAGGTCCTAAAACCCTACCTAGTGTTTTACCTATCCTGAGCATATATGGTGCTTCTGCTAAAAAATAATCCACATCCTTAATTGCAGACTTTAAAGCTTTCTTATCCTTCTCTAATTTGTCCAAAGTTGGATCATCAACAATATAATCTGCAACACCCTTCGCAGAAACTGCTAGATTCTTTCCTATAACCCCTATCTTTGCATCCTTGCCTCTTCCAGAAGGAAGAAATACTTCTTCTGTAAACTTATTTTCGGGTTTTTTAAGATCTATTTTTTGTAAATTAATTATTAAATCAATAGATTGCGTAAATTTCCTTTTTTTAGCCTTTCTTAATTCTTTTATTGCATCCTGTATGTTTTTTGCTTCCATATTCAACACCATTATTGACTGATAAGGTCATCAAACTTGCCCTCTTTGACCTCCCTTATAATCTCCTTTGGGCTCTTGCCGTTGACAGTAATGCCTGCCGATACGCAGGTTCCTAAAATCATATTGACTGATGCTTTTAGATCATTTGAAAGCATCCCTTCGTGTTTCATCTTAGCAACTTTAACTATAACATCCATAGTTGTATCTGCAACTTTATCTTCTCCTTCCTTTTTTGAAAGTTTTTCCAAACCTAATTCCTTCTTTAACAATTGTGTTGCAGGTGGCAAACCAACCTCGATATCAAATTCTTTTGTATCTGTATCAATTATAACTTTTATAGGAACCTTCATTCCCTCAAAAGCCTTTGTTTTTTCATTGATTTTAGCAATAACCTCTCCTATATTAACTCCTTTTGGTCCTAAAGCGGGTCCTAAAGGCGGTCCAGCACTCGCCTTTCCTCCATCAACCAATCCTTCTACTGTTTCTTTAGGCATAACAAAACCTCTTTATTAATTTTATCAACTTAAATTAAAATCATAATACCATAATTAACTTTCTGGTTTCAACAAATCAACTTTTATTGTAATGGCTATTGGCACAGCACTATCAACTAACTCAATCTTTGCTTCTTGTTTTGTCGAATCTATTGATAAAACTTTAGCCTTCTCCCTCTTGAAAGGCCCTCCAACAACCTCTACTAAATCTCCTTCTTTAAACATTATTTGTTTGTCTTCCTGTTTAACCATATATTTTGAAACATCCTCTCCTGAAACCTCTCTGTCAACTATCCCCCTTACATGAGGAAGGCCCTTTATTGCCTCTTCAATAATGTCTCTCTTTTCAGCTTCTATAAATATGTATCCTTTCAACTCAGCTGGTGAAAACACGGCTTTTACTGCCAAATTCTTGCTCTTCACTTTTGCCTCAATAGCATCTAATGCCATCCTCTCTCTTCCGACTGTTGTCCTTAGCGCTAAAATCATAAATACACCTTAAAAAAGCTTCAAAAAACTCATAACATAAAATATTAAAAATCCTATAGCTCCGATTAACAACAACCCTATACCTGTTATTTTAAACGAAACACCAAATTCCTCTTTAGTAGGGGTTTTTGTTATTTTTAAAACCCTCCAGTATTCATTAAGCTTGCTCTTGATTTTTTTCAATGACAGCATTATAAGCACCTGTCTTTAAATGAATAGAAATAACCGCCCTCCTGCCAAA
>CAZKIC010000057.1:0-5242 GCA_964552785.1 uncultured archaeon | reverse complement strand
TTGTCTGGTTTATTCCCAAAAAAGAGGTTGAGTTATAGAAAGATACATTGTATCCTTCTATAACTTTTAATGAACCTTTGTCTCTCACACGGCAAAACATTGTTGCATTGTTGTTCTCAAACATAACAGAAGGTTTTAGATATGAGTCATTTATTTCTGCGTAACCCCAAACTTCTAAAGAATAATTTATATGAGTTCTATTGAGATTGCTCGAGGTATCATTTGCCCATATTCTCCATTCAACTATACCGACTTTTGAGGTCTGGGGCATTATAACACTGAAATTAGACCAATCTTGAGTTCCCGACAATGATCTTCTGGAAGCAAGAGATTCGTTCTGCATAACTCCTGTTTCATTAGATTCCAGCCATGCATAAGCCAATTCAACATCATCATTCCATAATGTATAAAATGTTACCAAGTCTCCTTTATGTATTCGTGTTGGAGACACAAAAACATTTGAATATGTTGGAGGATTTAGTTCTCCTGTATATAGTAATTGCTTTAGCTCGTAATTTGTTGAAGATGCATTATGCAATTTTGTTGCGTTGTCTGTTATATTACATGTTATATTTTCGTAACCTAAAGTATTGTCTATAAAAGAGAAATAAGCCCAACCGTTACTGTCTGTACTATTCGAACCCAGATAAGAGGTTGAGTTGTAGAAATAAACTTCATAATTACTCAAAGCTGTGTTGTTGTCCGATCTTACCCTACAAGAAACATTTACATATCCGCCTTGTACTGCCGGGGTAGATATTGTTCCTGAAGTTATGGATGCTATCCCCCAAACATCAAATGTTAAATAGTTTAATGTTGAATTCCAATTGTCGAAAGTGTCCTGTCCGTATATTTTGAAGTAATGCGTTCCCAATACCCAAGAGCTTGAAGTTGTTATAGTATGGTTGGTCCATTGTCCTGATACTAAAGAAACGGATTGGTTCTGTAATAGTGAAGAGGTTGAGTTGTATTCTGCCTGAGAATTAGAACTCATATCTTTTGTCCATCTCGCATACCCTAATAAAGTTTCTCCTCTGTTGACAAAGGTGTCGTTTAAAGCGTAAATATTGTTGTATATCTGCGGAGTTGTGTTGTCAAATTCCCTAACATAGAACTGAGAGTAATCTACTTTTTCAAAGTCAGAAGAATTTATCAGGAATGTTACATTGTAAGTGTTGTTTGTGAAATCAGTTATATTAACTATGTAAAAGAATGTTGCATTGTTTCCTTTCTTTATAGTTCCTCCTAATGTTGTATTCCACTTAACAGTGCCGTCAAAAGTTCCTCCGGTGAAAGAAGTTGTGTTTGTATATTCGATGTTATTGGCTGCGTCTATATACCAGGAAGAATTTAAACCAGAATGAGTTATTATGTCTGTGTTGTCTATCAACCAGTCTTCATCAGACGAAGGCAGATTCTCTATATGAATCTCAATCCTGTAAGTCTCATTTATGTATAACTTATGTGTCTTGTTCAGGCCTTCACTTTGTAAAACTCCTCCTGTTTTGGGTGTCGGATCTCCAGTAACTTTGTAAATCTTTATAGAGGTTATATTTATAAGACTTCCCGGATTCAATATTGAGAAATTATAAGTCTCATTTAAGTAATTTCCATTGCCGAGATTCAGTACGTTTCCTATTGAATCCCTGAATGCGACATAAACTCTATACCACCCAGGAGTATTCTTTTCTGTGTTGAATCCCCCTGCTGAATCCCAGATCGATTTTAAATTTAGATTGGATCCTGAATTTATCACTCTTGAAGTGGTTTCATTAACAACAGTCTTTACCAATTCCCAAATACTTCCCGTATATCTTTCTACAGTCATTAACAGGTAGCCCGTTATTGGTGTGGATCCGGTGTTCCTTATTTCTGAATTCTCAACAACAAATGAATGAATTGGAGTTACATTTCCATTTCCGTTTGAATCATTTACATATATCTTATAAGCAACTAAAGTTCCCGGTTCTAAACCGCTTATGTCTAAAGAGTAGTTAGTCCAAGCGGTTTTTCCAGTCAAATTAGTGTATGATTGATTGACCCAAGATCCTGAAATGTTAGTGCTTAACCAGCTATAATTAAGATCGTAATTCTCTGTCCAATAAGCAGAGATATAAACGGTTTCTGGTGAAGGGTATAGATCTGGGTTTACAGTACTTTCTGTAAATTTTGACCATTGGGGGCTTTGATTCTCTAAAGTTACATAATATCTTATTTCTGATATTTCTAGATCGTCTGGCAAACCTCCTCCTTTGGTTGACTCATTAGTTACATGACGTATCTTTATCTTAGAATAAGATGAGCTGTCCATTATAAGATCTGTTATTGTGACATTATACCATGTATAAGTTCCTGCAATAACGTAATTATTGTTCTGTATGAAATTGGATGTATTTACATTATTTCCGTCAGATAAGTATGTATAATATCTTAAATCGTAGTCCTGTTGAGTTCCTGTTTTGCTTTGTCCTCTGAAACTATATATTATTTCCTGATACTTTTCTTTCGGACCGCTTATCTCGGATAGTATGCCTGTGATCTTGTAAGGGTCTTTTGTCTGATCGTTCTTTATCTTTGATTTTGTTGCATCATCTGAATCATCAAGATTTGAAGTGACTAATGTCAATTTAGCGGCATTAGAATCTGAGTATTCATAACTCGAAGGATCGGAATATAATGCTTGATCTACATCCCATTCTGCTTCAACAGATCTTGAAGAAGTTAAAGTATTAACTACTGTCCCGATGCTCCAGCCAGTTTCTGTATTATTATATAACTTAGTATATGTTAAATTAACGTCCGTATCAGGCCTATAAGATATATTAGAGGTTCCTATGTTTATTAAACCAGAGCCAGTTACCTGGAAATCGTATAAATCTGAGGTGTTTTTATATCCGTTGCTGTCTGTTGCGATAATCTTATAATAATAAGTTCCGTATTGCCACGTGTTTGTTAAATTATACTCGTAAATATTTTGTGTATAATTCATCATGGGGTATATTATAGAGGTTCCATTTGGATAAGTTATGTTTACTTGCACTGTTCCTGAACTCATCCCGTCATAAGAATCTGTAACATTTACACTTAAAGAAACATTCTGTCCCAAACCAGCAGGGTCTGGATTATCGGAAACAGAAGTTATGTAAGGAATATCATGAACTGTTATTGTGGTTGTGTTTTCTGTTGGGTTTGTATAAATTAAATCATTTCCAGAATAATTCAGTTTTATTGTATGAGGTCCAAGAGTTGCTGAATCTTGTAACTGATATGTTTTCTGGGCCAGACCTACACCATTCGTAAAAGAGAAACCAAGATCAATAGAGTCTGTTGTATCATAGAAGTATACTTTTTCTCCAGATATGGCGGTTCCATTATCATAATATAAATAGGCAGTCAATAATATTGTTTCTCCTTGCTGGGGGTCTGTCTTATTTACTCCGAGATTGTCAATAGATGTGTTTGCATAAACCGTTATTGTTTTTGAATCCCAGTCATAAGAGGTAGAAGAAGTTGAATCCAATCTTAATTCTTGAGGTCCTAAATCCGAGGTTATGCTTATATTTAATTCTGTTATGTTGTTCCATAATATGTTTCCTGTGTTTAATGATGCCTGATAAACACTTTTATTTCCTGTTTCATTGTACCAGCCAGTCTGCAATGTCCAGTTAAGCCACACATTATTCTGAGGTGATGCATCGGTATTATTTACAAAGCCCCTTATTACATAATCCTGGTTTCTTGTGGCTTTTGAAGGCCACTGCGTTATGTTTGTATAGAGAGCAATATCCCTTACCTGCAAAACAAGATTCTTTACTTCATTCCATATGTGGCTTTCTTTTCCGGGATTGGTGTAATTTAGTGTCACATTTATGTTATAATCTCCAATAGATGTTGATTGGGAAGTTGAAATATTGAATGTTGCGTTCTTCCAACTTAAAGGAGTAACGTTTCCAATAAAACAATAATCCTGATTTGTCTGACCGGATAAAGTACAATTGCAGGTGAAACCAGAATTTAAAGGACAATTTATTGATATGTTCAAGGAGGTTATATTTTTCGACCAAGGATTTGTGAAATTCAATGTGTATATTGTGGAACCATTTATAAATATCCTCGTGTCTTGCAAACTTGAAGTTGTGTTGTCCATTTGATGATGTAGATTGAATTTTAATGAACTGTTTTGATAAGAACCGCCATTAGACCAATCCAAGAAAACATCCCAATTGAAAAGATATTGTCCCGGGTTAGCATCTGATGGAATGTAGTAACCATTAGATGAGTTGTCAAACATTTTTTCGCATACTGTGTTTTTAGGGACTGTCCCACAATCTAATGTTGTGTTTGGACTCCAACTTACTTCCTGGCTATCAGGATCTAATATCTTAAGAGTTATATTTGCATTTAAAGCGGATGTTTTGTAAGAGGTTGCAGAAACATTTATCCAATCTATGGTGTCCCCGACCTCATATTCATTCACATTTGATTTATTTTCATTCTCGTGTTCTATGCTTGTGAGATTCATTTCTGCACTTATTATTGTGAAATTGAAGAAAGATTCCATGTTTTCTCCCTGATCGTTTTTTAGAACATTCAGATTCTCGTCTCTTAATACAGCTCTAACCCTATACCATCCTGAAGGATTTGACCCGGTATTCCATCCTCCTGCGGCACTCCATATTGGCTCAAGTCTTAAGTAAGAACCTGCTTCAATAAATCTAGGGTTGTCAATTGCGGGGTTGTCGTCTACAACTATATTATCTAAAGAACTTTTCCAACTACTTCCGGTCCATTGCTGAACCTCCATTCTCAAATATCCTGTTATGTTTGTTGTTCCGGTGTTTCTTATTATGGAGTCTTCTATCTTGAAAGAACTATAATCTGTGACATTAAGATTTCCATTAGAATCGTTAGCCCATATCCTAAATGCTATGACATCTCCTGGATTAGTTCCTGCTGTATTTAATGTGAAGTTTGCCCAGCCAGATTCATTAAGACCCATATCTTTTAAAGATGAATTAACCCAACTTCCTGTCAGATTGTGTTCCAGCCACACATTATATAATTCTGCATTATCAGTCCAGTAAGATTTTATTTCAACATCTTCTGAAGAAGGAAAAATATTCGCGTTAGTTGTTGAAACAGATATGTTGTAGTATTTTGGAGCTTGAGATTCTAAAGTTAAAGTAAAGTTTAATTTTGTAATCTCTAAATCTCTATAATTATATGTCTGTTTGTCTAATTC
>CAZKIC010000056.1:0-5357 GCA_964552785.1 uncultured archaeon | reverse complement strand
CCTTCGTACTTTAAAAGAGCTCTTATAATATCCTTATAATTCCTTGCTTTCTCCAAAGCAGAAAAAGCATCATCTATACCTCCTGTTTTTCTTGAAATACACGCATACTCCAAAAGCCTTTCAGCCCTCTCAAAATCAAGTCTTTCTTCTTTCTTAACAAAACTATCTATAAAACCTTTCCATCTTTCTTCAGCAGAATCTGCCAATATGCCCAGACAACACAGCCAACCATATTTTCTCATTGAAACAAACTGCCCGAGCAAATCATAAACCATCTTGCAGGTGGGATATTGACTTGGAGGTATATCGCTTAAATCAGAAGCTTTAATCAAAACAGTTCTTGAAGAAGAAACATCATTAATAAGAGGATGATGATCTACAATCAAGATCCTGGCAAAATCCTCAATCATATAAACTAATCCTTTTTCCTCATCTCCTGACAAATCCAGACAGACGGCAAAACCACATCCTTTATTTTTAAAAAAATCAACATCTTCCTCTATGAAAGTCTTCTCTGAGTTCTCATGATGCCTTAAAGTTATTTTAGAAAAACCCATATCTTGAAGTGCTTTCTTAAATAGAAAAGCAGACATAACGCCATCTAAGTCAACATCATGAAGGATGCAAGTCCTCGTATCCCGTTCTATGCCATTAAATAAGTCGTATAATCTTTTCATAGTTCTAATTCATACACCAAATATTATAAGTTTTTAATCTCAGAAATCAGGCCCTTAATATACTCGTCTCCATTATAAATCATATCGCCATGACCGGGATATATCTTCTCAACATTAAGATTGCTCAACTTTTTAAGTGAATCCAGAAGTTTGTCCTTGTTATGTATAAAATGCTTGTCAACTCTTCTGGGAAGCAAGTCGCCTGTAAACAGCTCCTTTTTTTCTGGATCATATAGACATATGCTTCCTTCTGTGTGCGCTGGTGTGTGTATGACAAAAAACTTCCTGTCTCCAATTCTTAATCTATCATTATCAGCTAAAGGAACATTAACTTTTAGATAAAAAGGCCTTTCAACAAAGTAATCAGAAAGCTTTTCCTCTGAAACATCCTTATGGGCTAAAACACTCACATTTTTGAAATCTCTAAAAAGTCTTACCCCTCCAGAATGATCGTGATGTTCATGAGTCAAAATAATCTTGGAAATATCCCTTAAAGACATGTCCCTTTTCAATAACTCTTTCTCTAATTTCTTTGAATTCCCCAAACCTGTGTCAATCAATGTATTTCCTATCAAATAAACATTAGAGTCCAATAAACCCAGATCTAATTTATCAACCATCAACACACCCGATCAGACCACATCAGATAAACAACTACGTATATATAAGGCTTTCATACTTTTTATAGCTCTCTCAGGGGTTTCATAACAGGGTATGCCTTCCCTTCCCAAAGCCTTAATCAATGTATTCGTATATTTACTACCCATTGAAACCGCAACTATCGGTTTTTCCGTCCTTTTCCTCAATTCAGAAAGTTTATATATAACAGTTTTTTCTAGAGAAAACGTCTGGAACAGTAATAAAACCAGAATCATATCAACATTCCTGTCTTTAATCAAAACATCTATGGCTTTAAAATATCTGTCCTCTGAAGCATCGCCTATTAGATCTAAAGGATTATGGACTGACGCATAAGAAGGCAGGAATTTTGCTATATCCTTATATGTTCTTTTGGAAAAATCGGGCAACTCCAAACCATACTTCTCTATCATATCTGAAGATACAACTCCGAAACCGCCTCCATTTGTGACAACCGCCACTTTTTTGCCTCTTACTTTATCATAAAAAGAAAATATCTTTCCGTAATCATAAAGCTCTTCTTCAGAGTTTGCTTCGACAACATTTGCTTGTTTTAGAACTCCTTTAAAGACCTCGTAAGCTCCTGCTAATGTTCCTGTATGGGATGCGGCAGCAGAAGTTCCTTTCTTGGTTTTACCAGCTTTTAACACAATGACGGGCTTCTTATCTGAAAGATTTTTTATAGATTTAAAGAATCTTCTCCCGTCTTTAACTCCTTCTATATACGCTATAACACATTTTGTTTTCTTATCGTTTTCCAAAAAATTGAAAATATCTGTCTCATTAACATCTACAGCATTGCCATAAGATATAAATCTCGAAATACCTAATTCCTCTCCGGCAAATTTATCTATAAATGCAGCGCCTATAGCCCCGCTTTGAGACACAAACGATATATTGCCTCTTCTTGGCTTATTCATCTTATTTTCTGGCAAGAATAAAAGATCGACATTGCCAATATTATCAAAAACTCCCAGACAATTAGGCCCCAAGACTCTTGAATTGCCCTTTTTAATAATTTCTATTAATTCCTTCTCCCTCTTAATCCCTTCGTTCCCTATTTCTCTATAACCTGCAGTAATAACAACTATGGCTTTGACTCCCACATCCACGCATTCTTTAATTACAATATTAGATAAATTTGCATTTACAGCTATAACTGCCATATCGATATCATCTTTAATATCCTTGATCGAGCTAAAACATTTTAATTTGAAAACAGAATTATATTTAGGGCTTACAGGATACACTTTCCCTTTGAATCCTTTCCTTAACAAATTCTTGACAATTATATATCCCGCCTTGCTTTTATCTTGTGAAGCTCCTATAACCGCAATAGACTTAGGTTCAAAAAATTCTTTCATAGTATTATTTTGTATTAGGGTGTATATATTACTTTTACAAGACGAAAATAAATTAAAATGTTTAAGTGTGTCGATATATTTATATAGACTTGGAACTAATATCAACTAACAATAAATGAGGTGAATTAGATGGTAGAAGCTTACTGTGTAAAATGTAAAGCAAAAAAAGAAATGAAAGATGCAACAGACGTTACAATGAAAAACGGTAAAAAAGCAAAGAAAGGAAAATGCCCTGACTGCGGTACCGGAATGTACAGGATTGGGGGATAAATCACAACAACAATCTTGGACATTTGAAATAAACAAATTCAAGGGAATTTCAAAAATGTACAGGATTGGGGGATAAAGTTAATATTTATTGACTCATTTTTCTTCTATTTTTATAATTTTAAGAAAGAGAATACCTTAAAAAAGCAAACAAACCACCCATTTGGTAAAGCTGATTTCCTGCATCGTGATCGCTGTTTATAATGTGGACCTCTCCCCGTAACCTAATAACATCATTCATCATATTTTCTGTTTCTTCATCTCTCACTAACTTGTCAGAAACCAGCAATATAGAAACGGCCCCTGCATTTACTGCATCTTTAACCTCTTTCTTTCCATAAGTAACTTTCTTGGAATCTTTAGCCAGCAATTCTAAAAATTTTTCAACCATTTCTGTTTCTTTTGATATCCTGGATTCCTTTAAAACTTTGTCAACCAAACCCCTTTTTATGGCCTCGTTAACCCCTGTCTTCCCGGTAACACTTGTATCTCCTGTAAGCACCTTTGATTTTAGTTCAGAAGGTAGTATCTTATAGAGATTATCCTTGGCAAAACCAGGTCCTGCCAAAATAAATTTATCAACTTTCTCCTTCTGCTCATTCATAATATTAATGACTTTATTAAACAAGACATTTTCCTCTTTTTGAGCATAGTCCTTTCCTTTTGATTCTTTCATCTCTGTCAGAATCTTCAAACGAGTTTCAGTAACCAAAGCAACTGTAGCATCTCTGTCGTCAATAACCACTAAAAGAATCTTAAACCCTTTTAGCTTCCCAGAGTCCTCCAGTATCTTCTTCTCGGAAACTGTCCAATCCTTCCATATATCTAAAACAGAACCCTCAACAACAGAAAAAGAATGATAACCATGAGAGACATCATCACTGCCTTCTCTTATCTTCCCTAACAGCTTTAAATAATCTCCTTCAGAACCATAATCTATCTTCTCAACATCTATCTTAAGATAAACCATCTTCTTCTCGCCTTTATCAGACTTCTGCAAAGTCCTGAAATCCTTCATCCCGACAATATCTCCGGACTTTATAATTTTAGATAAATTCCACAGATCATCCAGACTTTCTATCTGGATTCTTACTTTATCTTTATAGTTTTTTGAGAGGATTTTCATAATACTAATATAGAAAGAGGAAATATAAAAGTATTTTAATGAGTCAAATCAGACTGAACTCCGGAAACCAGCTCTCCGACAATTCCTGAAGCAATATCATCCGCTTCATTCTCTAAATAATCTCTTCTGGTAAATCCTATTATGTTCTTCTGGGCAACATGGGCCAATTCGTGCAACAAAACATAAGCCTGGAATGCCCTGTTTCCTGTCTGTGTTGTTTTCCTGTCTATAGCAACTCTGTTGACATGTATTTCTTGATTCCTTGGGTCGTAAGCATCAAATGATTTTTTTTCTTCCTTTAAACCATAAATCAAGAACTCTAAAGGCAATTTACTTTCCCTTAAATACCTATGAAAATCAGAATCGCTGTAAGATATTAGTGCAACACTTGTTTTCGGGCTCTGAACATCCCTGGAAACACCAAATTCTGTAACTCCGTAAATATTTTCTCCTAAATCGGCATTAAACTCAACAGATAAATCTCTGTATAATTCCTGAAGTTCGCCCAAATCGGCATATTTTGAACTATTTCCGATACCTTTTTGTTTCCTGTTGTAAATATCATGAAGAATAAGATATTTGGCATCATCCTCAATCTCTTTTAAATTATAATTTCCTGAAATAAATTCTCTTATTCTGTTTTTGGCTTGAACATATCTTCTCTCATCCGGAACAAATCCGTATTTAGGAGACTCTGAAGGCTCAATATACTTGCTTGGAATTTCGCATCCCCCAGAACAACTATTATGTGTTATTGAATTAAAAATACCGTAAGGACTTTGACAATTCATGGTACCACTACTAAGATATAGTACAGAAACATATTTAAAATGTTTCCTTTCCCCTATATAATATAAAGGGCCTGTAACTTAGTCCGGACGCGCCTTTTTGCTTCGCAAAAACCCGCGGGAAAAAGCGAGAAGATATAGTGGCGCAGGGCAAATAGAGTGCCTGGCTTCGGACCAGGTGGCGGGGGTTCGAATCCTCCCAGGCTCGCTATATTGGTGGTTTTTATGGCTGAGTTGAGTGAGATCGTGTCATTACTTGACGACAATCTGAGAATAGAAGAATATATTGAGGATTCCTCATGGAATGGTTTGCAGGTGGAAGGCAAGGAAGAAGTCAAAAAAATAATTTTCATGGTTGATGCCGGATTGGAGCCGTTCGAAAGAGCAATAGATGAAAATGCGGACATGATAGTGGTTCATCACGGCATTTTCTGGAAAAACGGAAATCCTTCATTAAGAGGAGAAATGAAAGAGAGGGCTGAACTTTTATTGAAAA
>CAZKIC010000055.1:0-5446 GCA_964552785.1 uncultured archaeon | reverse complement strand
CCATATACCAATATATTTATATGGCTGAAAGTTCTGGAGAGCAGTATCCTTATGAATATGACAAAGACACAAGAACTCTTAAGATTGATTTTCTTAACTCTATTTATGGAGCCTCAATAGAGGATTTTGAAGTTTGTATGGCTGTTGTTATAGACAAACTGTCAGAAGTCAAAGACGCGACTACAGTAATTCTGTCACAAAACAGAGACTTTGTTTATGACCACGAGCAGGTTTCATATCTTAAGGAAATATCAAGATTGATAGAATATATTCTAAAGGATATAAGAGTTATATCTCCGAAAAATGTGGCGCTAAATAAATGCAAGAATGTCGCTCCTTCCAGACTCGGATTTCTGCAGAAACTGATAATAAGCGATATAAGGAGAGATCCTATAGGTGCTTATGTAAAATTAATCAGGGAAATAAGGCATCTGGATGCAAAGAGAAGGATATCTGATAAAGATCAGATAGACTGCATAGACCATTATATTGTCAATGCCCTGCTGCCTATAAAAAAAGCATTTGAAAAAACATACCTCATAAATTATGTCAAAGACCGCATTACAGGATATCATGTTGGAAACAGAGATATATACAGAGAGATATTCCACCCCATAATAAGGCCGAATTTCATGCTTACAAAATATATGACTCTCCCTCCAAAGAACGCTCAAATGATAGACCGTTACATGGTCGAAGACACCGAGATACAGATATACAGGAAAGAAGACTCCGCTCTATATCATTATCATATGATTCCTCCTGAATTTTCCCTGACAGAAACACAATACACAATTCTGGATGTCGCAAGACAATACATGGCGGAACACAAACCAACAACTGTGGATTTTGCCCAGCCGGAGAGAATGAGAGAGTTGTTCTACAATATAGGCTTTGATCTGATCTCAGACATTGCAGAAAATATGAAAATAACATTAACAAAAAAAGAAACAGAAACTCTTGCCAAAATATTGACAAGATATACTGCCGGATACGGTATTCTTGAGATATTGCTTGCTGATGAAAATATACAGGATTTTTATCTGAATGCGCCTGTCGGGCAGAATCCCGTTTACTTGTTCCACGGAAAATACGAGGAATGCGTAACAAATCTTATACCAACAAGAGAAGATGCGGAAGCCTGGGCCACTCGTTTTAGGATAGAGTCTGGAAGGCCGCTGGATGAAGCTAATCCTGTTCTTGATACAGAAATGACAGTCAAAGGAGGAAGAGCGAGAGTTGCCGCAATAACTAAATCATTGTCACCGGATGGTCTGGCTTTTGCTTTCAGAAGACACAGAGATAAACCGTGGACATATCCTCTGTTTATATACCACAACATGTTATCAGCAACGGCAGCTGGTTTGATGAGTTTTATTATAGACGGAGCAAGAACAATACTATTTGCAGGAACAAGATCTGCCGGTAAGACATCTTTGTTAGGCTCAACAATCTCAGAAATAATGAAAAGATACAGGATATTAACAGTAGAGGATACTTTAGAACTGCCCGTTACTGCTTTCTTAAATATGGGATTCAATATAGAGCGATTAAAAGCAAGATCTATACTCACTCATGTAGAAACAGAAGTTTCTTCGGAAGAAGCAATAAGAACATCTTTAAGACTGGGTGATTCATCCCTGATAATAGGAGAAGTAAGGTCTAAAGAAGCCCGCGCATTATATGAGTCTATGCGTATTGGTGCGTTGGCAAATGTGGTTGCAGGAACAATACACGGAGATTCTGCTTATGGTGTTTTCGACAGAGTTGTTAATGACTTGGAAGTTCCTCCAACATCATTCAAAGCTACAGATATTATTGTTTTATCTAACAGATTAAGAAGTGCTGATGGATTGCATACATTTAGAAGAGTTATAGAGATAACTGAAGTGAGGAAAGACTGGAGTGAAGATCCTGTTAAAGAGGGAGCTTTCGTTCCATTAATGGAATACAACTCCAAGAAAGATATTCTGGAACCTTCCGATACATTCCTAAACGGGGAATCGTTTATATTAAATGAAATTGGAAAAAGAGTCAAGGAATGGCACAACGACTGGGAAGCTATATGGGACAACATACAATTGAGGGCAAAAATCAGGCAGACAATAGTTGATTACGCCAAAAAAACAGGCAAACTTAATTTAATGGAAGCCGAAACTTCTGTAAAAGCAAATGATGTCTTTCACAGTATAGCAGGATTTGTATCTGAAGAATTTGGTTCTATGGATACGAAAATCATTTATGACAAATGGCATGAATGGTTCAAAAAAGAAGTGAAGAGAGTTGCATAATATGGGTTTTTTCGGAGACAAAAAAAAAGAGGAACTTTCAGAACGGCAAAGATACATACAATCCATACTTGAGAAAAGGAACAAAACTGGTATAAAGGAAATAGCCACAAATATAAAGAATTATCAATACACTCCAGATAATGAATTCCATTCTTCTGATTATTCAACATTCAAGAAAGACGCGGAGAAAAGGGATAAAAAGAATTTCTTTGAATCTATGTGCGCTTTTTCTGAAAAGATATTAAAGTTAAACTTAACAGGAGAGAGCGCAGAAAGACTTCAAAAAGATATAACATTTACCGGGCTTAACTGCACTCCTTCCGGAGTTTTGAGTTTCTCGATTCTTGCTTTAGTTGTGCTGCTTTTAACAAACGGCCTAATAATAGCGCTTCTTAAAGCCCTGATAGCCCTGCCCACAATATTTATTCTGTTTTTTCTTGGGCTGGCTCCGGGTATTTCATATTACATATATAATTACCCCAAATTCTACTCTTCGATATTAAGAATGACGATGGGAAGAGACCTTGTTTTAGCCATATTATATATAATAGTTTATATGAAATCTACAGCCAATCTGGAAGGAGCGGTAAGATATGCCGCAGAAAACGTTTCTGGAAAACTTGCAAAGGACCTTAAACTTCTTTTATGGAATGTTGAAATAGGCAAGTTTGCGACTGTAGATGATGCATTATTAGATTACGTTGGTATGTGGAAAGAATACAACAAAGAATTTGTTGAAGCTATAGAACTCGTGATGGAATCGATGATAGATCCATCGCAAGAAAGAAGGAACAATCTGCTTGACAAAGCAATAGATATAGTACTGGAAGGAACAGGAGAAAGAATGAAGAAATACGCAAGAGGACTGGAGATGCCTATAGAAGTTATACACGGCATGGGTATTTTACTGCCTGTTATGGGTATGGTGGTATTTCCATTAGTAACAATATTTCTTAAAGACGAAATAACACATCTTGATATTTATCTTGTGATGGGGTACAACATATTCTTGCCAATCATAGTTTTCGTTTTCATTTACAACACTTTGTTAAAGAGGCCTCCGACATTTTCTTCTGTAGACCTCTCTTCAGATTCTTCCGATTACAAAGACAAGCTCAAGATAGGTTTTGGCAAAAAAGCAATATACATCAATTACATTTACATACCTATGGCAGTTGCGATCATAGGATTTTTATTTCTCGGATTTTTGTGGAGCAATTACTCTGTGATTTTTGCAGGATTTGAAGAATCTACAGCCAAGCTGATGATAACTCTCGGTATTGTTTTATTTATAGCTTTTGTGATAGCGCTTTATTATTATCTTGCAAGTTTTCAGAAAATGGCCTTGAGGGAGAAGATAATAGAGATGGAAACCGAATTCGGAGAGGCGTTATTTGCTTTAGGTAACAGACTATCCGGTGGAATGCCTCTTGAAAGCGGACTGCAGGCAGCATACAACGATATAAAGAATCTCAAAATGGCGGAACTTTTTGCAGTATCTATAAACAATATGACGCGTATGAATATGACATTCAAGCAATCTCTGTTCGATAAAGATTACGGAGCAATGAAGAAGTACCCATCAAAATTAATCAGGACAATAATGAATGTTCTTGCTTCTTCAGTGGACAGAGGAACAAGGGCAGCAGCAATGAGTATGGTTACAATCTCTCGTTACTTAAGAAACCTTAAAATGACGCAGGAAAAAATAGAAGACTTACTGAGCTCATCTTTGAGTTCTATGAGATTTAATGCTTATGTTTTAGTTCCAACTATATCCGGGATAATTGTCGGTATATCCAAATTAGTATTGACCCTGCTTACAAAAATAAGTGGGGTCTTTGCTAATTTAGAAGAGGACTTATCGGCATCAGATGCTGCCGGCTCCCTGGGTTCGATGAATCCTGGAGATATTATAGGGTTTCAGAATGCTATCCCTACATACGTCATTCAATTAGTTATTGGTATTTATGTTATAGAAATTCTGATATTGTTGGCAATATTTATGACCCGTGTAGAATATGGAAATGATAAGATAAAGGAAAGGAACACTATATGGAAATTGCTTTTGACCGGAACTGTCTTATATGTTATAGTGTTCTTAATTGCGCTTTTGTTGTTCAACCCCATAATAGAGAATATAAGCAGTAGTTTTGCATAGTAGTTAGATTTAAATATATGTACGTATAAAAACAAATATGATTGAGAAAATACGGAACAAGCATAAAGATAAAACAATCGCAGTGTTAGGATCTTCGCCAACTCTTAGACTGTATAGAGGTAAAGAAGACATCGCAATAGCATGCAATGGCGCCTGCCAGACACCTGAAAAATACGACTATTTTCTTTACATCGATCATAGAGCGCCATCAAGAGACTGGTTTAGTAAATCATCAGAAGAGATCACAAGGATTGCTGCTTCTTATATAACTCCCTGCGACAAGTATCTTTATCCTAGTATTGATGAACGGATACAGATAGCAGAAGAGTTATATGAATTCATAAAAATAAAAACACAGGGAAAGAATAGAATTAATATTGATATGGGGGATTTTGAACCAACTATAGAGCCTAAAAAACCCCACATTTATATAAAAACAATTCATGTTGTTGGAGAAATATTGAAAGGCTTAAAAGATTTAAAAGAAGAAGATTACACAACAGATATGCCTGTTTATCGTGGTGGTACTGTGACCGGAAGTGCTGTATGTCTTGCTATGATTATGGGTGCAAAAGAAATACATCTATATGGGTGTTCGTTTGACAATAATTCTGGAACAAACTATGCATTCGGATGTAAAAAAGGGGAAGAAGGAGATACATCAGATAAACAAAGAGAGATAATGGATGTAATAATCAATATAATTCTCAAAAAAGGAGTTAATGTATACGTTCATGGTCACACAACACTTAAAAATCCAATAAGAGTTGATTGATAGTTTTTTTTTGAAGTTCTGAAAGAACGAGAAATCAGGAATGTAACCAATAGAACCAAGTCATTCCGCCCATCTGAAATCATCGCCGAAAGGCTTCATTCAAGGCTAAACTAATCATTCTTGGTAATATTATTATAGATAGATAATTTTAATAGTTTATTTTAATTTTTTAAGCTCTAGGAATTCTAATATAAAATTTATGTTACAAACATAATTATG
>CAZKIC010000054.1:0-5585 GCA_964552785.1 uncultured archaeon | reverse complement strand
AAGAAATAAAAGATTAAAATATAAAGAATAAATCACGAGGTTATCATAGATGGAATATGATAAAATAATCCTAACAGCAGATATTGGTGGGACAAATTCCAATTTTGCAGCTGTTGGTTTGAAGAACAAGAAATACAGCATATTAGTTAAGGAAAACAAAGACACAACAAAAATAAAAGACTTTGCAGCTGTTGTCGGAGAGGTTGTCAAAAACATAAAAAATAAGGGATATGATATAGAGAGTGGGTGTTTTTCTATTGCCGGGCCAATAATAGATCAAAGAGCAAAAATGACAAATGCAAGTTTTATTGTAGATGCAAAAGACATAATGAGGAAAACACCATTAAAGGATCTTGTATTAATAAACGATTTTGAAGCACTTTCCTATTCTACATTAATCTTGAGAAAAAAAGAGTTTACTGTATTGAACAGAGGTAAGGCAGAGAAGAAAGGAAATATAGCTATTATTGGAGCTGGAACAGGTCTTGGAAAGGGTTTGATGGTTTACGATCCTTTGAAAAAGACCCATAAAGTTGTACCTTCTGAAGGGGGTCATGGGGATGTGCCTGTTTACAATGAAGAAGAACTAAAAATAATAGAGTATATTTCCAAAAAATACGGCAATCCTGTAGAATACGAGGATATATTGTCTGGCAGAGGTTTAGAGGTTCTTTATGAATATTACAATCATACAGAGTTTTTACATGCTCCCAGAAATCTGGGGCCTAAAGAGATTTTTGATTCTCTGAAGAAAAATAAATGTAGTCAAAGAACTGTTGAAGAATTTGTTAAATTTTATGCTCGTGCTGCGAAAAATTACGCTCTTGATTCACTTTCTAAAGGAGGGGTGTATATAGCAGGAGGGATTGCAGCAAAAAATCCCGAGATTTTTAGTAAAACTTTCATGAAAGAATTCAAAAAACACAGAAGAAAACAATTTTCTGAATTATTAAATAATATGCCGGTCTATATTATAACTAATTATGATGTCAGTTTGAAAGGAGCTGCGTATGCTTTTGTTGTTATGAGAGGGTTTAAATGAAAAATAAAAATTTAATCGCCATATTTGGATTTTCCGTAATTGGAGTTCTATTTTCCGGAACTTTGACATTAAAAACATTATTCTCAGGAACATGTCCATTAACAGAAAGCTGTCCGTATTTGCTTGGGTATCCTGTCTGCGTCTACGGATTGATTATGTATTTAGCTTTACTTGGGATGAGTTCTTTTTTGTTGTTTGGGAAGCATGAAAGAATGAATATGAAAAAAGGAATAGTTTATGTTTCTTTGGTTGGAATAATATTCTCCTTGTATTATACACTACAAGAATTATTTTTTGGAAGTTGTCCTCCTGGAGGTTGCGAATATTCTTTATTGTTACCAACTTGTGTTTATGGACTTTTAATGTATTTGATTGTATTTGGTAATGCTATATATTTGCTGAAAAAATAAGAAATGGGGCCGCTGAGATTTACTCCGCCCTGCGGTTCTTTCTTTTTCCGCGGGTTTTTCTTTCTTTCAAGAAAGAAAAAGGCGCTTGAACTCAGGTTTCGAGACCCCCAGCCTCGAGGGATAACCAAACTACCCTACGGCCCCATATATTGGAAATCTACAACAACACGGTGTTGTCTTATACCTATGTTTCCACATATTCTTGAGTTCAATATAATCACTTCAGCTTTACTTTTTATTTGTTTCTCTATTGTTTTGCTCCTGAATTCTTCTTCTGAAGCGAACGAGTATAAATGAACTATAGTTCCTTTTTTAGCTAATTTCAAGGCATCCTCTAAGAAATCCGGAGCATCTTTAGGGGCAGGCATAATTATTCTGTCAAACCTTTCGTCCATATCCTTCATTACATCTCTGGCATCTCCTTCAAAGATTTCTATGTTTCCTTTTAGTCTGTTTATTTGTATGTTCTCTCTGAAATATTTTACAGCTTCAGGATTTATCTCTACAGATTTAATATCTACATTTCTGTATTTTGCTAAACACAGAGGGAAAGGACCTATACCTGCAAACAAAACCAAGATTTTTTCATTATCTTTTACCAAATTTTTTATTCGCATTCTCTCGAATCCTAATTTTGATGAGAAATAAACTTTTGTCGGGTCTAATTTTAATCTATAGCCATTTTCTGTGTGTATGGTTTCTGTTTCTTCCTTTGGACGGTATTCTCTCTTTATAAAACTGAAATCTCTATGGATATTTCTCTTTCCTATAATCTCGTACTTTCCAACCCTAAATATGTCTTGTATATCTCCTATCTTATTCAAAACTATGTTGACATTTTTCTGAGACTCCAAGAAAGCTTCTGCTATCTTTTCTGTATCATATTCTATTTTTTCTGAATTAATCTCCAGTATTCCTATATCTCCTATTATCTCGAAACTCTTATTTAGATCTTCAACCTCTCGTTCTGACAATTTTTTCAATAAAGCTTCCTTGAAAGATGGAATCTTGGTCATAAATTATAGGTTTAGGATTAATCTTTTAAAATGTGTTCTTTAAAATGAAATTATGTTTTATCTAATTGGTACTGGAATCTATGATGAAAAAGATATTTCGTTGAAAGGATTAGAAATCTGCAAAAAAGCCCACAAAGTATATATGGAAAAATATACTTGTGAAATAGAGTTTGATTTTGAGTATTTTGAGAAGCTAATAAATAAGAAAGTTATTGTGTTGGACAGAGATGGTGTTGAATCTGGAAATGAATACATTTTGGAGGCTAAAAAGAAAGATATTGTGTTGTTAATTCCGGGGGATCCTCTATCTGCTACAACACATAATGAGATTGTACAGAGACTGAGGAAAAGAAATATTCCTTACGAAATCATACACGGATCTTCTGTTTTTTCAAGTATAGCAGAAACAGGCCTGTCTTTGTATAGATTTGGGCGGGTCGTTTCTTTACCAACTCCTCAAGAAGGCTACTTTCCAACAACCCCTTACGATTATATAATTACAAACAAAAAAAATAATTTGCATACATTGTTGCTATTGGATATACATATGAAAGCCAATGAAGCTTTAGACATTCTTTTAATGATGGAAAAAGAAAAAAATAAAAAATTGTTCAATGAAAATACAGAAATTATAATATGTGCTCATTTAGGTGGAAACTCAACAATAGCTTATGGATCAATTAAGGAACTTAAAAAAAAGAATTTTGGAAGACTGCCCCATTGTATTATAATTCCTTCAAAGATGGAATTTTATGAAGAGGAATTTATAAATTATTTTAAAATAGCGTGATTTCAACTTATACTGTGGATATATATGAATACTGAAGAAACTCTTGTTAATGAAACTGAGAAATGGTTAAAGAGAATAAAAGAGATCAAAATTGTTGAGAAAGGAGATAAAGGCAAAGAGTACAATAAGAATATAAAAGCGTATATTTCTGATACAGAACATTTCTTAGAGAAAAAAGATTTTGTCAGGGCTTTTGAAGCTGTTATTTGGGCCTGGGCCTGGATGGAAATAGCAGAGAATGAAGGCTTTGTCAAGTTGGAGCGGGATAAATAATGGAAGAATTAAGACATATTAAATTATTGAAAAGCAAGGAAAGGAAAGAAATTGTTGACTTTCTTAACGAATATTACGGTGTCAGGAAGAATTATTTTGATGACAAGGCTTTTTTGTACTCTGATGCAAAAAAAGAGAAAATATGGCTTTGCTCAAAAGAAATAGCAGATATGGATTTTAAGGATATTAAAGTAGATTCAATAGGTATGTTGTTTTTAAGAATGGGAAAGATCCCGAAGATTACATCAAACGCAGTCCAGCTACTGAGAAATGAGATAACTAAAAATATTGTAGAATTGAATGATTATGAAGCCAGAATGATAATCAGGGGATTGGATATTGACAAAGAACTTGACAAAAATATTACCACAAGCACAGTGGTATTGAAACGTGAAGCTGATTACATAGGGGTTGGCCTTTATAAGGACGGAAAAATAAAAAGTCTGATACCCAAGTCAAGAAGAATTAAAAAATTAGACGTATAGATAATGTTTATTAAAGAAGGGCAGATAGTTCAGTTGGTAGAACACTCGGTTGGCAATCGAGAGGCCCCGGGTTCGAATCCCGGTCTGTCCATTTTTAGAAATAAAAAGATGGAACTTAAAGCTCATTAATACTTTTAAGCATCTCTTTTAATCTGGAAATACTTTTGTTTATGTCCTCGTTTGACTTTCCGCCTGTGCATATAACTTTTCCTGAACTGAACAATAAGAACACAATATTACTGTTTGCATCCATTCTGTATACTAAACCCGGGAATTGTTCTGGTTCATACTCTGTTCCTTCCAAACCAATAGCAATTCTGTTCAGATTAATCTCTTTTCCTAAATGTGAGGATGCAACCATATTCTCTATTCTTATATTTTCCACTCCGTTTATATCAATCCCTAAGTTCTTTATTTTTCCAATGATTGTGTCTATAGCACTCTTGGCTTCTTCTGCTGATTTTGTTCCTGTTGAAACTATCTTGCCTGTGTTGAATATTAATGCAGCAGATTTAGGATTAGTTAATCTCATAACCAGGCCAGGGAATTGTTCTGGTTCGTATTCTGTTCGTTCTAATCCTCTCGCAAGTTTAGAAAGAGGTATCTGGTTATCTGCAGTACAAGAAGCAACAACATTATGCACATTTATCGAAGGATCCAATAAAACACCCATTAATTCCACCCCACCTTCCTATAATATGGATTGAGACGCGAATGAATCATAAAGGGGTATATATAAGTTTCGTCATCTCAATATCTCAATATAGTGTTTATAAATAGAACGTATTTCTTTAAAAACTTTTCGTTTATAAAAGATGGTTTAGAATAAGTTTTTCTGTGATGAATCTACTATATTCCCGGAAGATGCATCAATTCTTATTTGAACTATACTTAAGGTTTTAGTTACAAGAGAAACTATCCACAACAATTTATTTTCTTTTTTTGATAAAGATATAAATACTTTCTGTATATCCTGTTTGAAATTCTTTGAAAATTCTTCGTGAGCAATATCCAATGCCTTAGTTTCTTCAATATTTAAATCTTCTAAATATATTGTCTCTGAATTTTCTTCCCTCAATGGTTTTAAGTTTTCTTCAAAAACAACTTCTTTTGGAGTGACTATTAATCTCATTATGTTTCCATTCTTGTCTTTATAAGAGAATTCCCATGAAACGAATCGTTCATTCTCATCCAAAAAAGACAGCACAGATATCAATTTCTTATCCTTTGTCTTCTCCTCTAATTCTTCATCAAGAACTATCTTCTCATGAGCATCTCTTAAGGAAATCATAATAAGAATTCGAATGATATCTTTTTAATTATATCTAAAAATAATATAATTTGAGAGCGGTCCCGTAGTTTAGTCTGGATAGAACGAAGGCTTGCGGAGCCTTTGGCCCGAGTTCAAACGCCTTTTTGCTTGCGCAAAAACCCGTGGGAAAAGAGTGTCGTACCTCAACTTCGCTCGTAGACACAAACGTCTTTTTGCTTGCGCAAAAACTTACGGAATTTGGCGCCCCTCACTTCCAACAGACTTTATTTTATGAGTCTAGTTGGAAACCGTGGAAA
>CAZKIC010000053.1:0-5716 GCA_964552785.1 uncultured archaeon | reverse complement strand
AATTTGGCGCCCCTCACTTCCAACAGACTTTATTTTATGAGTCTAGTTGGAAACTGTGGAAAAGAGATTTATGACAACACCTTTTGATGTGTTTATCTCACGTTTACAGAGGTTATGAATCATATTCGAAAGAACTAAAAGATCATTTCTTTTCCCGCGGGTTTTCTTTTTTAAAGAAAAGGCGCTGGAATAAATCTCGGCGGGATCGCTATAAAAAACTACCGGTTAAATGTTTTTTTCTCAAGTTTCTCTATCTTTCCATTTCTATCTTTTACAAAAACTTCAATCCCGAAACGTGTCATATATATGTGAGCTTTAAAGAATCCGTTTGAAATTTTCAATGATCCTCCAATAGGATTCTCTATTAAAAATTGTTCTCTCTGTATCTCATCTCCTTCAAGAGTGTCTATTTCTAAAAAAATAGGATCTCTTTTAAGATTTTTGAAGTCTAAATGTTTTTCTTTCATTTAATCCACCCATTATACGAACTTAGTATATATTGTTTAGAAAGATTTATAAATATATTGTTACTTTTGTGTAGTAAACTATACTTATATAAAGAATTTTTCATAATGACTTGATATGAGCAATACATTCTCAATCTTGGTTCTAGTGTTCTTGGTTGTTATAGCCCTGACAATAGAAAGAAAAAAGTTTAAAAGAGAAGGATTGATGTTTTTAAGAAGAACAGAAAAAGGACTAAAAAAAATAGACGAGATCGGGAAGAAAAGAAAAACAATTATAGAAGCTTTGACTGATTTTTCAATAATATTTAGTTTTGGTATTTTTGGTTATATTAAGATAAAAAAAGAACTTAAAGGAAGAGAAAGATATTTGAGAAAATTGTTATTGTCTTATTTTGTTGTTGCTACAATATTGTTCATTATACCTAATTTCCTTTACGATGGCATATTCCATATAATAAACTTATCTCCGGATTACAGATTGTATGCATTAATAGGATTTAAAATAGCCACGCTTGTGTTTGGAGTGTCGGGATATGCATTCTTATCAATATTTCTTGGCTCAATAATAACTGTTATTAATACAATAACCGGATCGCAGGCAGAAGCCCCTGTTAAATTAGTTTTGCCTGTTGAAGTCCCTAAAAGCTGGAACGCACCAATATTGTCTGTGCCTATTATACCTTGGATAATAGCAATATTTGTTCTGTTGGTTGTTCATGAATTCTCTCATGCGGTTGCTGCACGCTCCCAAAACATAAGAGTTAAATCTATGGGCTATGGATTTTTAGCAATTCTACCTTTAGGATTTGCCGAACCTGATGAAAAGCAACTTGAAAAATCACCGATGCTGAAAAAATTAAGAGTTTACAGCGCAGGATCATTTGCAAATTTCATCACTGCATTAGTGTTTTTAGGCATCTTTCTTGCGATGTCAATTCCTTCTGCATATCTTGGTGCTAATTATTACAACACCAGCTTAAAGTACAACGGAACAATAAATGGAACCAATGCTTACGGCCTGCTTCCAGATAATGGAGAAGTCTTAAAGATAAATGATGCAGAAATAAAAAATATCAATGAATTGGTAGATGTGTTTAAAGAATTGAAACCCGGAGATATAATTAACATAACTATTAAAAATTCCGGAGAAGTGAAAACATACGAACTAGAGCTTTCAGAAAAACCTAATGACAATAAAAGCGCTTTCATAGGAGTGAGAAATGTCCGAGTTTCTACAGAGTTAAAAGAAAAATATAAAGGAACAATAGTGAGTTATGTGCTGTATTCAATAAACAATATCATAAAAATCATAATGTGGATAATTCTGCTTAATGTAGGTATAGGTATAGCCAACTTATTGCCTATGTTGCCCTTAGATGGCGGGTTTATGTCCAAAGAATTGTTGGGTGATAGCAAAAAGAAAGGACTTTGGAAAGGAATACACTACATAACAATAATTGCGCTAACAATAGCTATATTTTTCCCTTTGGTTTTTAGAACGTTTTCTTGATCGGATAATCTATATATAGAGGTTAAATTAATATTAATTATATGTATATAGAGGGTAATATAAAGACAAGAATAGTTATATCTTTGGTTTCTGTATATTTGTTGATGGGTCTAGTTATTGGATGCGATCCGACAGGAGACCCAAACTGCAGGGATGATTTGATAGATAATTCTGTCTTCAAAGGTATAGTGGTCCCTCTTGCAACAACGACACAGATGTATGTTACAAAAAACGAGAATGTTCTTATATGTCCTTATATAAACTGGAAAGAAAACTGCGGAACAATAACAAAATTGACTGTTACTTACTCTTATGATACCGGCCAAGGAAGCCCGACAACAGGAAATATGACAAGATTTAGGAACACCGACGTTATTTCATCTCTTAATTTAAAATACAACGACATAAATGACGAGAATTTGTGGTGTTTTGAAGGAACACTGACTGAATCAGGAACAATGACCATAAATGCAAGATGTGAAACTCCAGGATTCAGCAACATATATGACTACATGGACATAGATATAAATGTTGGTAATGTAGATATAAAAGAGTCAAATGCTCTTGGAAATGACTATAACAGATTTGAATATGGTGTTTATCCAGAAGAAAATATTACAATAGCCCTGTATGCACAGAACGGCTCAAATGTTATTGGTGTCGGAGAAGCATCTATAGAACAGCAGTACCTTTCAGTATTAAATCCTACAGAAAGCACGTCTATATTCGGAGATTATGATATAAATATGGCAACAAACGAATCCTGGTGGGTTTATGAAAAGAACATACCGAGAGAGGCCGCGATAGGAATTATATCTTTAGGAATTGCATATAAACAAACAGAATTCGGCGGCAAATACATTTTATACAAAACAAAACCATTTAAAGCAGATATAAAAGTACTCCAGGATTCAAAAGAAGTTAGTGGTTATCTATCTATCAACGATACAATAACTATAGATGTAAGTGACCTTAACACATTATATTATGGAGATTACGATAAGATAACATCTTATGTAGAAACTGAGAACGGCAAGACAGATATAACAATAAACGAGACTAACGGATATAAAACTGATTTTCTGTTGGATAAAGGAGAAGGGGTATACACAATAAAAATAGAGATTGAACATTCATCAGGGTACAAAGAAACACTTGAGAAAAACATAACTGTTAAAAATAGTTATGTTTTCATACAAAACCTGCTTCCAGACTATGTTCCTGGAGATCCGTTGATTGTTTCATGTACATTAAAGAATGCCAAAGATGAATCTATGATATCCTCTATGAAATATAAAATATTAGACAACAGCGGGAAAAAAATAGCAGAATTTGATGATTCTGACGGCACCGTAAATGGCCCTGTTCATACAATAGTGTATACACTACCAGAATCTTTAAGCACAGGAACTTATAAATTTCAGGTAGAAGCTAAGAATGGAACAAAAACAACAATAACAACACAAGAATTTGAAATTAAATCGCCTTCAGAATATGTTAACGTATCTATTCTGCCAGATCATTGGGTTACAGAAAACATAACATCTCTGTCAGATGTTGTGAGAAAGACATTCATAATATTGAATAACGAAGGAAGGACAATAACAAAAGACGCTATAAAAATATACACGAGTGAGGACGCGAAAGACTATATCAAGATAGACAATAGAACCATAACAGATATATCCTTAAATAGAACAACCACTTTCGATGTGTCTATAGAGCCTAAAGATGACATGCCTTTAGGAAAATACAATAAAACGATAACAGTAGAGATATACGGAACAAAAATAAATGTTCCTATACAGCTTGATGTTCAATTAGAGCCAGATCTTGTTATTCTTAATAAAATTGAAACAACAATATTAGGAGAGATCACAAATCTCATAGAAATCCCTATAACTAACAGAGGAGACTATAAGTATAAAGACTTCAAATTAGAGAGTTCTCCTTCTGCATCATCTGGAGTAAAATATACAAAACAGTATGAAGTTCCTAGAGAAATCGGTGCGGGAAAAACAGAATACATAAAGTTCTATGTTGATCGTTTCGAATCTGAAGGCACATACAATATAACATTTGAGGTAAAGGAAGGAGAAGACATAAAAAGGGTTGTTGTTGAAATGAATGTAATAATGGGGGTTTATGCAGGAAAAGAATCTCTTGAAAGAAGTATATCCGCATTAAAAAACACTATTGAAGACATCTCTGCTAAAGGAGTCAGCACGTCTTCAATATCATCAAGAATAAGCTCACTTGAAGATGATCTTGAAAAGGTAGATGAATACATAAACCAGACAAAATACGAAGAAGCTAAGAATCTTTTAGAAACACTTCAAGACAGCTATAAATCCATATCTAATGATGTTAAAGATCTAGTGATTCAAGCAGAATCACAAAACGAAACATCTGAAAATAGTGAAGAGCCAGCTTTAGATAAAGAAGGTGGTTCTAAATTAGGGGCAATAATAGCAATTTTTGTGTTCCTTGTTGTAGCAGGAGTTATAATTTACACATCAATAGTTCCTGATAATGCATGAAATTGTGCGGGTGGTATGAAATGGCAGAAGAAAAAATAAGCACAGGTATCAAAGGTTTGGACGAAATTTTATTTGGCGGAATACCAAAAGGCCATGTTGTGTTAATAACAGGAGGCGCAGGAACTGGAAAAACAACATTCCAAAGCCAATTTATATGGGACAAGCTAAAAAAAGGAGAGAAATGTTTATTCATAACCTTAGAGGAGACTCCAGAGGAGATAAAAGGCGATGCATTGCAATACGGATTTGACTTTTCAGAATACGAGAAAAACAACAAATTTAAAATAGAATATTTTGACCCTTTTGAACTATCTGACATGTCTCACAGATTATACGACTTAATAACTGTAAATGAATACAAATACGTTGCAATAGACTCTATAGCTCTCCTAGGTATGTATGTTAACGACGAATACAAAATAAGAACAAAATTATTTAAGATCATTCAAGCTTTGAAGAAAAGCGGAGCAACAACTATAATATCAACAGAAATACCTGAAGGCAGTGGAGGAAAATTATCGAGATATGGTGTTGAAGAATTTGTTGTTGACGGGGTTATAGTTCTTACATACCTGAATGTTGGCGAAGACTCATTTGGGAACATTGAAGTAAGAAAGATGAGAAGAACTCAACACAAACATGGAGTTTATCCTATAAAGATAACTGAAAAAGGTATTATTGTGAACTCCAGTTCAATGTAAAAGCTTTTAAAATAATAAGTTTTAATTATTCTTGATTTATAGAGGTGGTTTTATGGAATTCTTAGATAAAGATGGTGATAGCTATGCCTGAATTTAAATCAGCATATAAAAGAGGATGGAAAAGCTCGCAATCAAGAGGTCATCAGCCTACTGTAGAGTGTGGTTTTTGCGGAAGAAAAGTTCCGAGATACAAAACTTTTGTTACCTATAGAGGCTTCCACATAAGTGATCCTGTTTTAAGAAGAGAATTAGACAGACAACAAATATCTGGAAGCTCGCAGAAAATTTATGCTTGCCCTCAGTGTGCAAGACATAGAAGTATTGTACAAAAAGGAAAAAACAGAATGTAATTAAGTTCTTTAGATTTTGAGAGATACACGAATTATCGTGTATGTCCCTTTTATAAACATAGCCCAAGCTATATAATCGAAAAATTCAAAAGAGATACCAAATGAAAGAAGAATTAATACAAAACCCTTAAGTAAGTCAACAACACCC
>CAZKIC010000052.1:0-5718 GCA_964552785.1 uncultured archaeon | reverse complement strand
ACTCTGCTCCGTCGCAGTTAAAAGTTATGGGTTATGAATGTCTGGATTCTGGATGTAATAACATAAACTCAGGAAACCCTGTGCAGGTTTACAGCTCCCAGGCATGGTCTTGTGTGCAGAATTACTGGAGCAATCCATCTCAATTGCATTCATGTCTGTCTCCTTATGAATTAAGCAGCGGAATAACAAACACAGGAACAACTTTTGTTTTAAGGTACAACAATGTCCCTGATACTCAATCGAGTCATTATGCAACATATTATTTCGCACCTTCATATTTAAGTTATGTAAGAAACACACAACCGTTTTGTAATGGATACAGTGTATGTGTTGTACCAGACTATTCATTTACATTCACAAGAAAAAACGGAGGTATAGCAGAAATAAACAATCTTTATGTTGTGAATTCCCAAGACATCAACAACCCCTTATACATAGATGTTGACGCAAACATATCAAATGATGTATGCAGTGCTTTCAGATTCACAGGAATTGTTGGCTATTATCCTCCGGAAGACGGACAGTTTATTGATTATTCTGTGGACACCGTATTATTGTTAGACATAATAAATACACAAACACAATCAACAGTATTTCAAGACCAGAGATCAACAAAAATAATGGCTGATGTTTGTGCAAATCAGGACACATTTACGTGGACTCCAACCTCTATAGGGAACTACACAATAAGAGTAACCTCTCAAATAGTAGATTCGCAAATAGTCAATGCTCAGGAGGATATGATTGAAACACAAACTCAGGTATATGATCCTGATCAAATAATGTGCTACACAAACATTCAGGGATTGAGTGCGAGCAACAATGCAACAACACCTCCAGAAAACCCGGAGCAAGCACAATTCAACACAACAGAAAACATATACATATTATTCTCCTATATCAGCCAGTACCATGATGGAGCAGGAACATACACACCAACACCATTAACAATAACAATAGAAGTCCTTGATCCCTCAAACAACACAGTATATTCAAGAACCTTCAACTCAAACTCTTCAACTGATTATGTGTTCCATAGCGAGAACATAGGATCTCTTCCTGAGGGAACTTACTCTGTAAGAGTTTCAGGACAGGCAAATGATCCTGTATGTGATGGAATACAAAATGAAGTGACAACACAAGTCTTGAATTTTGTTGTTCAAAATAATACATATGAGGTAACTTTCAATGTAAGAGATCAAAACGGAACACCCATAGAAAATGCTCAGGTATCTTTAGATGGGATCAGCCAGTCAACAGACACCCAGGGACAAACTATATTTAGTGGAGTTTCAGAAGGAACACATAATTATATTGTTTCAGCATCTGGTTATACTTCTGATTCTGATTCAATAGATGTTTTAACAGATCTTGTAATAGATATAGTGCTGTATGAAGAGAATCAACCACCTTTTGTTGATTTCTCGGCAATAAACCAGCCATACAACATTGAAGTTTTAAACCAGATACACACCATCAACCTGGATGATTATGTAACCGACCCAAACAACGCAGACAGTGAACTGACATGGAATTACGAAATATTAAGCGGAAGTGCAAATGTTGCAATAAACAACAGAGTGGCACAGGTATTCTTTACAGGAGAAGGACCTGGGGAGATAAGATTTACTGCGACAGATCCTGAAGGGTTAAGTGGTTCTGACACCATAACGTATATGGCAACAATAAACCATGCTCCTCAGATAATATCAAGAATTCCGACAGATAACCCTTCATTATTGGTTGGAGAATCGCAACTATTCAATGTTACTGCAACAGATCCTGACGGAGATCCTCTATCATATACATGGTACTTTAATGGAATTGCTGTAGCAACAACACAACATTATAATTACACAGCTTTAATTGGACATGTAGGTGTGAACACATTAGAAGTGGTTGTCTCGGATGGTCAATTAACAGATTCAACACAATGGAGTGTTTTTGTTTTGGAAGTTCAGCAAAACAGACCTCCAACAATAGATGACAGATATCCTCAACAAAGTCCTGTTTCTGTGAATGTTACAGAATGCCAGTTGTTCAATATAACCGCCAGTGACCCGGACAATGATACATTATCATACTCTTGGATGTTGGACGGGGTAGAAGTATCTACAACTCTTGAATTTACTTATTGCCCAAACATAAATGATCTTGGATCCCATATATTAATAGCTTCAGTTACAGACGGAAATTTTGCTCCGGTAACAACTCAATGGACTGTAAATGTTCAACAGCCAATCCAAAACTTGCCTCCTGTTGCAAATATTAATGTTACTCCAAACACAACTGTAACAGAAGGTACCACTCAGACATTAGACGGATCTGGTTCATTTGATCCTGACGGAACTATTGTATCCTATTTATGGGAATTTTCCAATGGAACACAAATAAGCACAAATGCTGTAACTACGGTAGATTTACCTGTTGGTACATATACCATATTGTTGACAGTAACGGACAATGATGGAGCAACAGACACTGCAAGTGTAACTCTAAATGTAACTTCCTCTGTTGTCCAACAAAACCCTATAGCTGTGATAAATGTATTCCCAAACACAACAGTAACAGAAGGAACTTTATTTATATTGGACGGGTCAAGCTCTTACGATCCTGATGGAACTATTGTATCATATTTATGGGCTTTTGATAACGGAACTATAATTGGGAACAATCCTATAGAGCCTTTATCCTTGCCAGTGGGAACTTATACTGTAAACTTAACAGTTACAGATAATGATGGTTTGACTGGAACCTCTCAGGTAATATTAACAGTGACAAATGCAACACCAGGAAACCAACCACCTGTAGCTGTAATTAATGTTACTCCTAACACAACTGTTACAGAAGGTACCACTCAGACATTAGACGGAACTGGTTCATTTGATCCTGATGGAACTATTGTATCTTATGAATGGTCTTTCCTAAACGGAACCATAATCGGAGTAAATGCAATAGAAAACGTAACCTTGCCTGTTGGAATATACAATATAATTTTAACAGTAACTGATGATGTTGGAGACATAGGACAAGCATTAGTAACTTTAAACATTACATCACCAGGACCTCCGAATCAGGCTCCTGTGGCTGTGATTAATGTTACTCCTAATACAACAGTAATAAACGGAACGCAACAAACATTGGACGGTTCAGGTTCTTACGATCCTGATGGAACTATTGTATCTTATGAATGGACAATAAATGGTTCAGTAGTGAGCAATAACTCTGTATTCAATGTGACTTTACCAGTTGGAGTATATTTGGTTACATTAAATGTTACAGACAACAACGGAGCTTATGATACTGACTCTGTTGTCTTGGTTGTTAATCCATCTAATATAACAGGACAAGCGCCAGTACCAATAATTAATGTAGTTCCAAACACAACAGTAACAGTAGGTACTGACTTTATTGTGGACGGTTCGGGTTCTTACGATCCTGATGGAAACATAACATCTTATGAATGGACATTCCTTAATGGCACCGTAATAGGTACTAACATATTCGAGGTATTAGAAAATCTGTCCGTAGGAACTTATGTTGTCATTTTGACAGTAACAGATAATGACGGAAACAACGCATCAGCTGCAGTATTATTAACAGTAAACAACCCGGTATCTGGAAACCAGATACCTAATGCGGTCATAGATGTATTCCCGTCTGTAAATGTAACCAATGGAACCACACAGATTTTAGACGGGTCAAACTCAACAGATCCTGATGGGAATATTGTGTCTTACTTATGGACTTTCAATAATGGAACCATTATTGGAACTAATGTATTTGAAAATTTAAATCTGCCTGTAGGAACTTACGAAGTAATCCTGACAGTTTGGGATGATGACGGGGACACAGATCAGGAATCTGTAACACTAATAGTTAATCCACCTGCACCAGGAAACCAACCACCTGTAGCGGTGATAGATGTTTCTCCATCTACCACCGTTACAGTTGGTACTAATTTCATTTTGAATGGTGGAAACTCTTACGACCCTGATGGAAACATAACATCTTATGAATGGAGATTTAACAACGGAACCCTTATAGGAAATAACACATCAGAAACATTAAACTTACCTGTAGGAACTTATGTTGTCATTTTGACAGTAACAGATGATGTCGGGGACACTAACTCTGCGCAGGTAACTTTAACAGTTAACTCTGCTCCTACTAACGGAGGTGGCGGAGGGACTGGAGGACGCCGCGGAGGAGGGGGCATAATAACCGTAACATTGCCTAATGTAACAATAGAAGAAATAAGAGGTCCTTCATCAATGAGTCCTGATGAACGTGTTTCATACAGAGTTGTTGTAAAGAACAATGAAAACAAATCATTTACAGGATTGAAATTAACTCTCGATGCCTTCGGAACAAGCCGATTTGTAAATTTCGATCTTGATCCTTTGGAAACAAAAACATATAGGTTCAGTTACATACTGACAGAAGATTTAATTGGATCGCACAAAATTATTGCAAAACTATACAGAAACAACATAGAATTGGATACTCTTGAAAAAAATGTAGATGTAATATTAGTAGAACCATCAATAAGATATATAGACATACCAGAATTTATTGAAGTCGGTGAAGCATTTACTGTAAGTGGTTGTTTCAAAAACCCAATACAAGAAACTTTCGATGTTTATATTGATGGTGTGTTCTACAGAACAGTAGAACTTGACGGTGATTGTTTCGAATTCAGAGTAACAAGAATGCTGTCTAAAGGAGAACATGAAATAGAATTAAGAATGGGCAGATATACATTCAAATATACTGTATTTGCACAAGGAGATATATTCATAAAAAGAGTAAAAATCCCAAAACTATACAAAGGAGAGGAAGCTGAAATAATTGTAACTCTTGAAGTTTTAGATCCTGGTTTCGTTTTAAACAACCTGTACATAAATGATGAAAAAGTATTCACAAAGAAAACATATATGAGAGGGGAAGACAAAGTGAAACTATACTTCACTCCTGACGAAACCGGAGAAATAGAAATAAAAGTAAGGGCGGAACTGCAAGATGATGGAATATTCACAGAAAGAACATTCAAGAGAACAGTAGAAAGAAAAACATTCTGGATGAAAGTGGCTGACTTCTTCAGAAATGCAGGAAACAAAATATCAGGAGCTTTCCTCACAATCTTCTCTTTCTTTTAATAATATCTATATTTTTATTTTCTCTTTTACAAGCAAACGCTTATAAAATTTTACTTGAAATTAATATTTGTAGTCCCGTGGTGTAGTGGTAATCATTCCGGTCTTTGGAACCGGGGACCCAGGTTCAACGCTATCCTTTTTGTAAACGACTGGAATTTATATTCCGTCGTCTCCAATTCCCGAAGGAATTGAAGAAAGGATACCGTACCCAAAAACAGATGCGACATACAGACTCATTTCATTCGTCTTAGTCCCATACTAAAGGTATGGATTAATTTGTAATGAGTTCTGGTTGTACATGGATACGGGTGTGGCGGACCAGAATCCTGGCGGGACTACTAACGCCTTTTTCTTTTAAAAAAGAAAAACCCGTGGGAAAAAGAAAACAGATAACTATGTTATTGTGTTGAAAATCAGGGACTACGATTAACATCATTTGCTATTCTTAATAAGAAAAAACCAGAATCATTCAAATATAAACAACTCTTCTATTGTCGTGTCTAGAACTCTGGCTACTTTGTATGCTAGTTGTAAAGAAGGGTTGTATTTACCTTTTTCT
>CAZKIC010000051.1:0-5840 GCA_964552785.1 uncultured archaeon | reverse complement strand
TATGAAGATTAGAAACCTATGTAATAAGGGGGAAATAAAAACGGGATATTACAATATACTACTTTGAGCAAAAATAATATAGGGGGTTATAATAATGGCTAGAGATTGGACAGAAAAAGAAGTATCTTCATTCGCTTCGGGGGCTTTGTTTATGGCTGCGGCAGTAACACTGCCACAAGGTTTTGTTTTTGGTGACTGGCAATCATCAATATTCGGTATAATTGCTGCAATAGGTTGCCTTTATTTCTTAAAGGAGAGTTTGTAGTCTCCTTTAAAAATTTATTCGAGAATTGTGTTGAGATATCAAGAGTTTTATTTATATATGAGTTCACACATATATTTACTTGTCTAGACGCCAGAATACAAAATAAATGTCTAGATAATGTTTAAAACGGAGGGAGATAAAAAATGTTTGGAAAAAAGAAAGGTCAGTCCGCAACAGAATATCTTATGACATACGGGTGGGCGATTCTAGCAATAACTATTGTTGGTGCACTGTTGTACACACAAGTATTCTCCAATAAATCATGTACCACATCGACAACATTCTCAGTAGACAATGGTGTTGTACCTGTAGCGCAAGAATATCTTATAGAAACAGATGGTTCGGTAAGAGCTACATTAAAAAACAATTTAGATAAAGATGTTACTGTTGACGGAATAATAGGGGATACAGGAAGCAATCTGACTATGAACATTGCAATACCTGCTGGTGGAACCGCAACAGTAGATACTGTAGCTAATGTTGCAGGAACAGGAACATCCGGAGACTGTTATTCCGAATCAATTACAATCCAATATGATATAACAGGCGGATTGACAGACATGAAGAGTTCCGGAGTATTGAACGGTAAATACGTATGATCCCTTTTAGGGATTTTCTTTCTTTTTTAATTTTTCTAATTTATTGTTATATTCTTATAGATGAGTATTCTCCCTTTCTGCATCTCTACATTCATAATTATAGGTTCTGTAGTTTTATTGTAATCTATATAAAACGCCAAGTTAGTGTTTATATTCTTAGAACTCAGAACTTTCTTGTACAACTCTGCCAGCTTTGATAATTCCTTGACACTTTGATCCTTATTACCGTAATTCCTATCTATTATGTCTTTTGCGTCAGACTCTATTTCCTTCATGTATATTGACATATATGTAAGGTCATTAACATTAGACTCTCCAAGATAATTCTTTTTGTTTACAAAATCTCTGGCTATGAATACTATACTTACGAGTATTATGATGGTTCCTATTATAAAAAACTGGCCTTTTGTACTTCTATATTTCATATTAACCCCTTAATTCTAATATATATGGCTGATAAAAATCATTATCTAAAGTCATTATTGTTTTTGCAGTTTCTATTTGTATGTTGTCAAATGTTGATTCCTGCAAGACTTCTTCTCTTTTAACACCCCACACAATAACATCCTGCAAAAGATTGAAATCCGGCATTTTGTCTGAATTTACCAGCAATGTGCTTCCTGCCTTGCCTCTCTTGTTTAATACAATATACGGCCTTTTAAGCCTGTCCTCTAATCTGAACTTAACTCCTGTGTTGTTTATCTTCATTATTTTGTATATTTCTGGGTATGTTTTAACCAATGCAAACAACATCAATGGCCCTTCATTTGGGCTTACTCCTTCATAACCGTCATTATTTAGATCTATAATTAACTCTTGCGATGAAACATTAGCTGTAAAGTCATAAGTATGCTGAGAATCCAATATCAGAGTGCCCTTCCCTATTGGAGTGTTATATGTACTAAACTCTGTATATATCTCGTTTCCTATATCTCTGGAGCAAACAATGCAATAATCTGAATTAGTATAATAAGCAATGACTCTTTCTGTCTCGTTGTTTTTTGGATATAGTTTATTATCTGGAGTTTGAGATGCATCATAAAAATAAGGCTCCCAAACTTTCAGAGTTATGTTACTGCCTTGAAATTCATCAGAATCGTAGAACTGGTATACAGAAGGATGATCTGTTGAGGAATAAGGCGATATTGTTCCCCCTTTGTGTATAGGGAACTTATCATCTCCATCAGAGAAATTGCCGTCTCCATTAGAATCCAGATAGATATGATCGTATTTTCCGTCTGTTTTATTGCCTATTATGATCTTGAAACTTCCTATGTTATCGAAAATCTCTACCAATTTTACATAAGATTCATTCTCTCCAGGAGGAACCTGGCTCGGCAACAAACCAGAAGGTCCTGTATTGAGCTCAAATCTTCTTGTTTTCTGAAGGTTGTTCAGAAACTCCAGCTCGTCATCTCTGTAAGATTCTGAAAAGGTAACATAATTTGATGAACCAATAGCAGAATAAGAGACATTCTCTACACCGTATATATCCCTTCTATCTGGATCAAGTTGAGATAAAGAGTTTATCTCAATGAATGTTGTTCCTTCTGCCACCAGATCATTTATTGTGTCAAAATTGAAATTATCCAGATAAGTCTTATTTGACAATATCACAAAATCATAGAATTTGCCATAATACAAAGTATTTGGAGCCAAAGAGATCTCTACATCTTTTCCATTATATATCCTTCCTGTTAGATTGCCAAAATAATATTTATCGTTGTTCTTTAATAACCAGAATCTCGCTTTCCTGCCTCTGTTGTATATTCCTTCAAAGAAGTAATCATTAGAAGATATATTCTTAACTGTTTTGTCAAGAACCAGTTCATCAAAATCGTAGCCGTCGCCATTCTCGTCTATATATAATTCTGTTTTTGTGCCTGTGTTGCTTTTTATAATCATTGAGAGCAACGGAAATGAGAAATAACTTGAGTTTTCGTAACATATAAGTTCTTCGCTATCAGATATAAAGAAATTCAACACATCTGAACAATTAACTTCCTTCAGGAAATAAACATCCCTTATTCTTGACTCATTTAGGAGAAACATTCCTTTTATTATTCTCGGCTCGATATTCTCTGTTCTAACAAAAAACTTGTTTCCTGCACCATACAAGTCAGAAAGTATTGCTGAGAAAGTCTTTCCAGAACCATAAAGAAGTTCATTGTTTAAAGCATCTACATTTTCTATACTATTTGCCAGAGTTATCATTTTCAATGATTTAAGGTTGTCTTTTTCAGGAATATTTATTTTAGTGTAAGGCTCGTAAAAATAACCTATATAAGCCAACAACAATATAACTGCCAATATTGCCTCGACAGTATGCAAAAATCCCTTATTTGATTTTCTTAAACCCATATTATTACCTTACTATATTATTGCCAATACAATATTGTCAGCTTTTCAATCCCTCCTTTCCTGGCACCGAATATTGAACTTTCCTCAAATATGGTTTCTTCATTATGGAGTTTTCCGCAAAATATATCCTGATCCGAGAGTATGGCGTATCTTCCCTTAAAATCAACATTCTCTATTGTGTAGTTATGGCCGTCAATCTCTATCAACTCAGATTCATTCTTTTGAACTCCATTTATGCTTAATGCGTTGTATCGCCCTAAGCTGTTGTTTTTAAGTAAAAAATCATATTCTGTGTTGTTTATTATGCCCTTGCCATACATATCAAAACCTAATTTAGTTGAAGGTATCAAAATATAGTATATTTTTCCTGATATCTGAAAAGACTCGGACAAATCCAAACCTAATGAATCAGAAACGTTTTTATAAGAGTCTATCGTGGTGGTGTCGTAGTAGTTATAGGCTCCGCAATTAAGAAAATCCAGATAACTCTGATTAAAGGTTCCATTGGGCAATAATGAATTTGAATATATTGTTGAAGATATATAATTGACTTTCTGGTATGTTTTTTTAACATTTATATCGTTGCTATAATGAGGGAAATCGTTTATCATATTAAAATAGACATAAACAACCAACAAAATAACTATAGAAAAACCAATTATATACTCTATACTTACCTGTCCTTTTTTATATCTGCTAAATATCATAATATCCACTAAAATAAATCTTATATGAATAAAAGGAACACTATCAAAGCTGAAGATACTAATATAGCAGCGTGCTTTATTCCTGCCACGGCCTTGCCTTCCATTAACTCCCCTATTATGATTCCTGAAAATATACCCTGTATTGCTGCCAGGAACAGGAATAGTGTTCTGAAATAAGTGAACTGTTCTTCAGGGTCATAACCCATAAAACTTCCTAATCCGCAGAATAATTTTGCCGGGCCGATAGTACAGTAGTTTATGTTAGATGATATACTCAAAGAACCTAAAGATACAGAGCCTGTCGAGACATCCCCTGTCTGCATGCCTATTGTTGTTATAGGTATCAAGAGTTTATATAATGCTATAGTTATGCCCAAGAAAACAAAATATATTACATACATTATCCATACCTGCTGACTTAGAATTGCTTTCCTCTCAGCTCTTATATTTCTTATATCTATGATATTTGAAGAAACTGAATTCATTGTTGTTGCAATATCTCCTCCTGACAAATATGACTCCTTGACTATTGTAAATGCCTGTCTTATCGCCCTGCTTCCCCTCATTCTGTGTGCCATTTTATCAAGGACTTTTGGAAATGGAACGCCCCAGGACAAAAGATCTGCGGCTCTCTTCAATTCAGGAGTAAGGCTGCCATAATCTGTTTTTGCAGTAACTGTCAAAGCCTGCGAAAAAGTAAGCCCGCTGTTTATAGCTTCAGAATAATCTCTAAGGAATGTTGGAAAATATTCCTCCATCTTTCTTGCTCTCGCATAAACATAATAATTCAATAAAGAGTAAGGTCCGACAGAAACCAAAATCCCTGCTATAAGGAATATGGGCCCTAATTCCGATGCAGTTCCGGACAATCGGTTCAATATAAACGAGATTATTATGAAAAATATTCCTACACCCAGTATAGAATATTTTATAGTGTCTAATTTGTCTCTTTTCTTCAAACCCTGCAATTTGGGCATATTTCTTGTTTCTTTTTCAGACACCACCATAAAATCTCCTTAATCCGGGGACATACCCTTCAACAAAATTATAAATCCTGAAGACGCCAGAGGAAATCCTACAAATACTACAAGAAGCTGTATTAAGATGATCGTTCCCGGATTCCCTCCAATACTGCCAAGTATTGTTGTAAGTATGATGAAGAAAATTGAACCCACTATAACAAGAGTTATATAAACCTCAATCATTAGACTTAATTGCTGCGTGAATTTAGACAAATTTCTTTTATAATCCTGCATATAGCTCATTGCTTTCTCATGAAGGTAGCTCCTCATATCGCCTCCAACAGTTAATGTGCTTCTTATACCCCAAAGAAGCTCTTTCAAACTCTCAGAGGTGGTTCTGCTTGCCGCTTTCGCGAGAGAATCTGAGATATTATTACCTATTATCTCTGTATCTTCAACAATTCTGTATGCCTCTTTTGAAATAATTCTGTACTCCTTGAACTTTGACAGTGTTTTAAACATCGCAGTTATTGTCATACCGGTACCTGCCATTGTTGACAAATACAAAGTAGCGAAAGGCAACTCATTAGATATTTGTTTTTTGTACTCGTCTATAAGGATATGAGGATAAATGTAGAACAGAAAAAATATCAATAATGCGGAAAGTAAACCCGCAAACAATCCCAAAAAAAGGCCGCCTATCATCCCAACTATTGCCCCGCCACTGCTGAAAATTATTGCAAAAATGATTGAAAGCAAAGGAGTCTCAAAGACAAAAACTATAATAGAGGTCAATATAGCTATAGATATATATTCAGAAAGAGTCATTTTCAGTCCTATCTTTTTGATGTCATCTTTTATATCTTTGAAATATGGGACAAGATTTTGTTCAGAATATTTCCCGAAATAACGATAAGCAAATCTTACATAAGACTTCATATAGTCT
>CAZKIC010000050.1:0-5900 GCA_964552785.1 uncultured archaeon | reverse complement strand
GATGTACATCATTACATAATAGATGGTTTAAGAGGCACAGTCTCAGATACAATATCAATAGATGATTCATTCTCAAAATATCCTGACCAGATAGGATCATTGGATCATTTAAGTGATCTCATTGATTGGGGATCAAATGATTATTACTCTCTATCTTATTTTGACGGAAGATCGACTTATGTAAACGGCTCGAGAACAGTCTTTATGCCTTTTGTCATAAACGCGACATCCGGAAATATAGAAGACAGAAACAATCTCGTAATGAACACAATTGCATGGCTTTTGAAGTGGCCTTTGGGCTCTTTCATAAACACCTCTAAAGAAATATATGATATCTCTGATACAATAAATATAACAATATACGCAAGAGATATAGAAGGAACACACATAAATGGCTTGACAAACGGAACAACAATAAACGGAACAATAACTAAAGGTGCAAGTACATGGCATCTGGACATTAAAGAAGTGGGTGATGGAGAATACAATGCAACCTTTATTCCTCCGTCAATAGGAACTTACACTATTAGAGTAAATCTCACAAAACAGGGATACTCTCTTGGAGGGTATGGATTAAAAACATTTACTGTAGAAGATGGCCTTCCAGAGGTCATTATAACACAAATAACTCCTGATAATTATATACAAAGAAAAGATAACAACATGTCTATAAATGCATCATTATTGAATTACGCAAACGCAACCTCTTATAATACAAATTCCTCCATAATCAATATAACACACACCTCTGGATATAGTATAAATAATTCAGACATAAAGAATTTAGGAACATTCACACTTGGCGAGCAAAAGAACACTTCTTGGAATAATATAAATATACCTATGGATGCCCCTCCGGGAGTATACACAATAAATATATCATCAGAGTTCAATGATAGAGATAACACTATATTTAAGAATTATAACACAACCACCTTTGAATTATGGGGATATGCAGAGATAAATGAATCATCTTTATCGCCTCAACAAATTACCGAAGGAGACACAACTACTGTAAGATGTAGAATCAGAGATGCTAACACAACAAAAGTTATAGAAAATTACTCTGTTGAGTTTTATAATTCTACATCATTCCTTGGAGTTAATAAAACAAACTCCAGAGGTTATGCTTCATTAACATTTGAGGATTGGTCAATAGGTCTTGAGAACATAACCTGTAAGATCTATGATAATTCAACTTTATTCTATAGTGTATCCACAGGAGAAATAAATTCAACATTAAACACAACTCAAGTAAATCCGCCAAAGATATCAGATATAACAAGAACTCCAAACCCTCAAGGATATGGTATGAATGTTACTATAACCGCCAATATCACCAACGAAAAGCCAATTGATACGGTCTATGTAAATATAACTTATCCTAATTCAACAACTATCAAGAGATTCATGTCAAACACTCATGACAGCATATATGAATATAACTTCACAGATACATGGCAAAAGGGAACTCATACATTCATAATATGGGCAAACAACACCTTCGGATATAGTTCTAATTCCTCTGAATTGTCGTTTACAATAGATATAAACGCTTTCATGTCTGTAGGTACGAAAAATAATGCATACGGGGTTAATCAGAATGTTTCTTTAACTTCCTCAGATTGGTGGAACTTTAATTGGAATTATAGGTTGCCTGTGACTGTGTCGGCAGGAGCTTATGATAGAAAAGATTCTCTGATTAATTATACAATCAACTTTACATATGAATTAGCAAAACTAGGAATTTCTGGAGATTTTGATCAAGGCTCAATAAGAGTTATAGAGGTAAACTCAACAACAGGAGAATATATACAAGAAGTCAGATCTGAATCAATATATCCGCAAGATTTTGATGCTCATTCCAACGCTTTAGTCAATGTATTGTGGGTAATGAACGGTACAACACCTCAAGGAAATTCCAGATATTATCATATCTATTATGATATATTGCAAAATGGCGATATATCCGATAAGGATTATGGTGGATTCAGCATTGATACTTCAGATAGTTCAATATTCCGTATCAAGTATAACGGGACTTCTATTTCAACAGTTTCAAGAACAAAAGGGGTAGGATATTCGGGATTGGATCTGACTTACGGAGGAATTGATTTTCTTGCTTTAAAATCAGGAGAAACATTGTTGCAGGAAAACACTTATTCAAATTCATTTGTACCTTTTTACAATTTCTTTGTAAACGACACCTCAGGAACAACAACAAACTTTCCTTATACATTGCAAACATCCAGTTATGAAGCGAATGATATGTATGCTAAAATCAATATGATATTTGATGATAAAAATTATAACAACAACAGAATTAGCTCACATAATATTACATACATATATTATTATTTATCCGATGATTCATTATTAATATATGCTGAAGATACAGTAAACTTCACTTCAGATTTCCAGACTGATGACACGAATCCGAGCCAGACGTATCCAAGATTCTTAGGAGTTAGTGGTTTATTTACAGATACATATTCGGGATATAAAGCATTCAATGGCTTGTCAGAATTGAGTGGTACGGCATCAGATTCAATAAATTTGTCAGCCCCTTATTATGGTCTTGCCACCACCCAGTCTGGAAAAGCAAACTTAACATACATAATACCTAAGAATCAGAATTATGCAGATTTTGCATTGTCAAGATATTCTTTTGATACCAAGAAAGTGCTCTCTTTAAGAGCTTCTGATGGTGTAGATGATTCATCTTCGAATGACAATTATTACACAATACCTAAAGGAATACACACATACAGCACATGGTTGTATATATATAAAGGAAACTATACATATAACTCTAAATTAAAAGCTGATGATCTCTATAATCAATTGACTATTTCAAAAACAACAACACAAACCCCTTCGTCCTTATCAAAAATAGATGCTTTAAATAGTCAGACCTCTTTTAAAGGTTATCTGAACATCTCTGTAGAATACAACAACTCAGGAACTTGGGAATTTATACAGAATGTTGTACCAAATAAAATAAGGGAGGTGCCTCAAGGTGGTGTTTTAGGCCTGGCACCTATATGGGATGCATATGGAGGATTTAACACCAACGGATATCAGACCGGAACTTACAGGGTTTATGCAGAATTCAACAATCCTTCTGGGGAAGTCATAGAAGACGGGAACGGAGGATATTTAAACAGCACTTATGAATTCACAATAGATGGAGAGCCGCCAAAATACAGCAATGAAGGCCAAAACAACTCTTTGCCGATAAAAGAAGAAATTGTAAAAATATATGCATTCTGGACAGATAATGTAGAACTAAAAAATGCGACATTGTATTCAAATTATAGTGGTTCATGGCAACCTATTTCAAACAGAACTTATAAAGACTTATCACAAGGATGGAGCAATTTCACAATAGATACATCACAATATCATGCCTCTGAAAAAATATACTGGAAAATAGAAGCTTATGACATTTTCAACAGCGTAAACAACACAATGCCTGCTAATTACTTTACAGTTCAAGAGATTCCAACTAAAACCTATTTAGGAGATACACAAGATCCTGTTCAAGTATCTGCAACTGTAACATTGTGGTGTAAATATCAGAGAAATGCAACATCCGAAAGTGTATATCCTGCAAACATCACATTTGAGATAAACGGAACATCTAATTACACATATGATAGATATAATTCTTTTGATCAAAGATATGAATATGATTTTACCCCTTCAGTAATAGGATTCATAAATTGGTCGTGTTATGCTAATGCAACCGATTATGTTTCAAAATCAAATATAACAACTTTAAATGTGACGGCAAATGCCCCTCCATCGGTATTAAACTTAAAGGCACAACCAAACACCATAGGATTCAATAAGAACACTACTATCAGTGCGAACATCTCAGATCCTGACGGTGTTGATTTTGTGATTCTAAACATAACTTATCCGAATGGAACCTATATTGAAAGAACATTGACTTCAGCTTCAGATTATTACACGTCAAATTTCTCTTCATGGTTAAGAGGAACGTACCAATACAATATATGGACAAACGACACAACTGGTGAAAGCGGAAGTTCAGAAACAAAAACATTCTATGTCAAATCCAACATCTCTTTAGACATATCAACATTAAAAGATTACTATTATGACGGACAATGGGTCAATCTTACATACCCATATGATTGGTGGAATTCCTCATGGAATTATAGAACTATAATAAATATAACAAAAACATCTAATTCTGAAGTCAACACAATCATAAATGCAACTCTGAATATAACAAAATTGCTCCTGGATTTAGGTAAAACAGGAACTTTTGACATCAATTCTACAAGAGTGGTAGAGTATAATATGACCTCCGGACATATTAAATCTGTTTTATACTCAAACACCACAACATTAAGCAATTACGATCCTCACAATAATGCATACATAAATATATCCTGGATTGCTGAAGGAAATTTGTCTGTCGGAGATGAACGTTTATATATTATTTATTTCGATACTCTTGAGAACGGAAATAAATCTCCTTCAAACTTCATATCAGGAGGAAATTTGAGCTCATACAACATAACTTACGGAGAAAGTCAGATTAAGAAAAATAATTCTTGGATTCTGAACAATATTCCAGAGACATCCTTCTACATAAACCTCACAGTACAGAAGAACAATTCAGGAATCTGGGAGGACGTAAAGAATGTGATCCCCGATGTTTTTTACAATTCTGGAGCATATACATTTGTGGATCTCAATGATCTGTGGAATTCATACGGAGGATGGAATACCACAGGAATGTCTACAGGTGTGTATAGGTTATATTTAGAATTAAACGATATTGACGGAAATGTTTTGAGGAACGACAATTCGGAATATCTCAACACAACATATATATTCAATATAGACATAGAAAATCCAAAATATTATAATGTTAATTCTAATGTATCTATAATACACAGAGGAGAGTCTATAAAATTATTTGCAAGATGGATAAATGGTCTTTCTCTAGATAAAGCCATCTTGAGCGTAAATTCTTCTGGAAATTGGGAGAATATATCATCCATATCTTTATCGGGTGTTGAAGACTGGAGTAATTTCTCATGGTCAAATTACACATTCAATCCAGGAGTGGTTGGTTGGAGAATACACGCTTTTGATTCTTCTGGACATTATAATCTCACTCCGATACACACTTTTGAACAATGGGGATGGTCTTTTGTAAATTCTTCTGGTATATATCCTTCCGAGATCATAAGAGGACAAAATACTACTATAAAATGCAAAGTTCAGGACGCCAATACTTCCACAAATTTGGAAGATTACCAAGTTGAATTCTATAACTCAACAAACAATCTAATAGGAACAAATACCACGCAATCAAATGGTATCGCCTTATTGCTTTATAATTTTTCAACATACAACACAGGAATAGAAACTATAAGATGTTCAATATCTTCTGATATAGATAAATATTATAATGCATCTATAAAGGACGCATATCAGGACTTAACTATTAATGGTACATTGCATTCCTCTATATTATCTCCGTCGCAAGGTCAGTACATCAACATAAACGACACTGTATGGTTGAATTCAACAACAATTGATGATTTAAACAATAATGTTCTTGTGAGTGCAAATTGGTATAACTATACACAAGACTTGATTAATTCTTCAGAGAATTCAACCTGGTTGGTTCCAAGCACGCATTCTTTAGGTCCTCAAAACATAACTCTAAAAACTTCGAAAGAATATTATATCTCTGATGAAATAAATGTTTCAGTTGTTATATGGGGTTGGGCGAAAATAAATTCATCAACAATAACAACTCCGATTAATCAGGGACAACAAGCAACAGTATCTTGCAAGGTAATAGACTTGTTTACTTCAAATCCAATAGACGGATACAATGTATCTTTCTA
>CAZKIC010000049.1:0-5939 GCA_964552785.1 uncultured archaeon | reverse complement strand
GAATTAAATAGAGTTATTTCTTTAAACTCCTCTATAGTCAAATCCCTGACTTTTTTATCCATAAAAGGTAATTTCTTAGATAGTTCCTTGGCTTGATCCTTGTTCAGTTCAAAAAAATGCCTTGATTTAACAAAACTGTTGGAAACCTTCTGGTTTTTGTGTATAAATAATCCCTTCACGAGATTAAAAAAGTCTTCTTTAATATTATCGGAGATTAAAGGTTTCTCTTTAGGTGTTAATTTGACAATAACAGAATCCACCTTTGGTTTTGGATAAAAATTCTCAGCAGAAACCCCTTTTAAAATTGTTGCGTCAAAATAAACCTGAGAAATAACAGACAAACGAGAATAATCTTTACTGCCTGGTTTAGCAACCAGCCTAAAACCAAACTCTTTCTGTAACATAAATACAGAAAACAACCTCTTAAAAGCAACCCACTCTATAACCTTGGAAGAGATCTGATAAGGAATATTGGCTACAACTTTATCAACCTCTACATCCTTTAAATTTAAAAAATCATTATTTATTAACTCGAATTTTCCTTGCTTAATTTCTGAAGAAAACTTCTCTCTAAGATATAAAAAAATATCTGGATCAATCTCGACCCCTATAACTTTCCTGGCCCGGGAAATTAATTTTGAAGTTAAAAAACCCAATCCAGGACCTATCTCCAAGACAGTTTCTTTGGAATCCAGATTAGAAGAATCAACAACAAAATCTAATATATTTTCATTAACAAGAAAATTTTGGCCTAATTTATGCTTGGCTCTATGGCCATAACTCTTAATTTCATCAATGTAAGACATAAGACAACCTAATATCTATGTCTTCTGAATTCTCTTCTTTCAGAATCTTGAGAAGAACCCTTTACAAACAATCTCCACTTAACCCCCTGATCTTCTATTTCTTCCATTATTCTCTTAACTAAAGAATTTACAGGATCCTTTATTGATGTAACTCTCTTCTTGATGTCTTCAAAACTTTCGAAAGGCCCTTTCTTCCTCTCTTCTATTATCTCCCACATGTGTTTTTTTCCTATTCCTGGAAGAAGTTCAAGTTGGTGTTGTTTTGTGGAGACCGGACCTGATTTAGAATAAAAATCAACAAATTCTTGAGCCCGCCTCTCTACTATATCCTTAACTGCAAACTCCAACTCTGATTTCGCATTAGCAGTTAATTTTGAAGCATTAATTCTGCCTATTATAGATCTTATCTCGTCCCTTTTACCATCACCTATGTAAACCCTTTGTAAAGGTTTTAGATCAACTCCCTGTTGCGGCACCACCTCTAATAAAGTAAAGGTTTTCTCTCCAACAACCTGAGCTACAGGATAACTCCTTACCTGATAAGTATGACCCATTTTCAAATAATCTAAGACTATCGCATAATCTTCCTTCACAAAAACCACCCCTCAAAGGAATTACTCCTCTTTAGAATCTTCAGTGGGTTCTTGATTTTTGGCTTCTTTCCTTATAATTCTGCCCTTTTTTGGTTTCTTCTCAAATTCTCTTATCTTGTCTAACTCATCCAGAATTGACTGTTCCTGAGAACCTTCTAAAGTTATTCTTTCCTTCATAAATATAACTCTAACCTCTTCCTTATTCTTTGGCATCAAATTTAATATTGTGACAATCTGATGTGGTTTCAAAAAATCCATTTTTGACAATTCTTCTGTTGCCTTGACAACACTCTCTTTAGGGAGGTTTGCATAATTTCTCAAATAATCAAGAGTTATCTTTTGCTCATAACCCATTTCATCCTCTTTTTTCCTGGACAAAATCTCTTTTGCCTCTACTATACTAACCGGTAATCTATTAGTTATTTCCATAAAAACCCTCTCCTAAAATTAGGCCTTGACCGCCTTCAAATGCTCGGGATAAGAAATTAAAGTTTTGCTTTTCCCTCCATCATTGATGCTGACAAGGTACGCATTTCCTCTAGTTCCTTTCACAACACCAACACTGCCTTGATACCTTGGATGTGGCATTGCCTTATGTTGTGAAGAATTCAAAACAATACAAACTTTATCGCCTATTGAAAAGCTCTTCAATTTATCATTAACCGTAATTCTTCTGCCCGAACTTGATAATCTGCTCCTTGTTCCTCTTCTGAATCCTTTTGAAGCTCTCATAAAAATACCTCTATAAGCATACATTACTCTAGTAAATACTAATATTATCTAATAAATATTTTAAAGATTACTGCTAAAGTCCCAACATACTTCCAAAAACTCTTAATAACAACGACTTGACTGAGAAATATATTATTAGTGAAACAAATACAAATATAGGGGCATACCTCACCATACCTCTTATCTTTCCTGTTTGAATCAAAGAAATGATCATGCTCGCAAACAAGTTTGTTATCAGTAAAGCAGCAATAACAAATGTATTAAAAGCATAAATATCTATTTCTGGTGCAGACATTTTGATAAAACTCAAAGAAGAGCTGGAAGTATCTATATCACTAAACCCTCCCGAATCTGGACCCCACATGTTCATTGTTGAAGAAATTAAAAAATTGGATATTGCGAACAAAGATGGTGCGCCCAAAACAGCAGCTATGAATATGAACATTGTATACATCATCACATTTCCCTTAATTTCTTTCTGCAAAAGCTCTGTATTCTTTATGTCAGAAGCAGTTTCCTCTAAAAGTTTAGCAACAGCCCCCCCAGACCTTAATCCTTCTATAAGCAAATCGATGGTTTTCTCCAAAATATCGGATTTTATTCTTTTAGTAAGTTTTCTAAGAGCCTTTGAAACATCCATACCCCCATAAATCTCAAAAGCAACTTTCTTAATCTCCTTGCCAAGATCCCAAAATTCAGGACGCGCTGAGAATAATAAAGCTCTATCTATAGTAAGTCCGGACTTTATGTTAGATGCAGTAAGCATTAACATATCAGGAAGAAGCATCTCCATATTCTTTCTCCTAGCATCAGCAATAAGAGAGAAAATAAAAAGAGGAGATAAGGCACCTATACCTAAGATAAAAACAACTATAAAAAGAACCCAATACCATACACCAATAATATAATATGATATAAAAGAAGTAACTATGGCCAACACAAAAAAAGAAAGCAAAAGCGATGCTATGAATGTCCTTTGGTCATCATAAAAACCAGAATACTTTACCTGTTCTTGTATCTTCTCAGCATATGAATAAGGAATAGAACCGTAAATTGCATCCAATACCCTCATAAAAAAACTTTTCCTTTTAATATTATTCTCTACTTGTTTAGTCTCAGATTTGTCTTTTTCAATCTTGGATTTCAATTCTATTATCTCTCTTTTCTTAAAAAACCGCATAAAATCACTAAGTTTTTATTGTTGGCCTTTTTGACTTAACAACATTAATGAAAAGTGTTTGGAAAAAAATCAAAAAAACCAAAACTGCCAAAAACACACCGTTCGGTATTCCCCCTCCTGTAAATGTGGACAGTATCATCATAAATGTTATGCCTAAAGAAGGTATGATTACAGCAAACATCATATACATCAAAGTCCAGGGATTCAATTCTTGACCATATTTCTTTATACTTAATAACTGTTCTCTTATTATTTCCTTGACCATATTTTCAACAGGCTTTTCAAGATCTGTTCCTGTTTTCAAAGCATTCAACAACTGCCAAAAAGACCTTCTGTATAATAAAGAAGGACTCCTTAAAATACTAAATTCTAAAGCATCTACCTGGCTCTTTCCTGTGTTAATTGATCTTATTATTCTATTAAATTCTTCTGAAAGAACTCCATAACCTTCTGTCAGTGCAACCATCGACTGATAAAGAGGTACTCCGGATTTAACTTCTATGAGTAAATGTCTTAAAGCATAAGGCAGTTCTGAATCTATGGCTCTTGCTTTTTTTAATGCCTGAACTTTTGGATTATATAGAGATGAATAAAATATCATAAAACCGATGAAGGGGGGTGCATAAATACCTATCTTTATTAGCATAGAAGCATCGAAAATAAAACCTAAAGAAATAAGGAATATTGCAAATACCACCGAATTAAATATTGCATGATACAAAGAAATAGCTATGTGCTCTTCTAGTGTTAACTCACTGTAAGTTTGTAGCAAATAAGTATTAACCATACTAAATTTTTTTGATAGTTTCTTGGCTAATGGAAAAAGAAAAGATGCTTTCTTTAATGCTCTTTTTTTATTCTTGTCCATGAACATACCTCATTCTTTAACAGGGGCTATTTCCTTGAACATCTCTGCCCCAACAATATCTTTAGGACTGCCCCCTGATTTTGCGTGCTTTATTACCCATTCCGGATTCTTATAATACTCTGCAACAACCTTGCCTACTGTATTTATTGTCTTGACATTCTTCTTTGACATCCATTTCAGGATCGCAACTTTGTCCCTTAAGTCTTTCTCTATCTCCGTCTCATTCATGCCTGTATACATATTGATGTCTTCATAAATCCTGTAAGGTTTATTCTTTTTGTCTAATACATCTTTCTTAGGATCCCACCTATAGATCACATTAAGTCTTACTCCTTCTTCTGTTTCTAAAACTTCTGCTAGCTCAAGTGTTCTTCTTATTCCTAATCTCCTGTGTCTGTATTGAACAACAATAAGGTGTAATGCACTCAAAACAGAAGGTGGAAGATTCATAGGAGGATTTATAAGCCTTTTATGAACTTCCTCTGCCTTATCCCCATGAAATGTCGCGTAAGCACTGTGTCCTGTTCTTATTGCCTCGAACATAACCTCTGCCTCTTTCTGCCTTCTTATCTCCCCGATTATAATCCTGTCTGGCCTCATCCTTAAAGAATTAGCCAATAAATCAAGCATTGTAACCGCCCCCTTACCTTCTGGATTAGGTTCTCTTGAAGAAAAAGGAACCCAATGAAGAAAATCTGGGAGATTAATCTCTCTTGTATCCTCTATAGAGATTATTCTATGGTTCGTTGGCATAAAAGGCATCAAAACATTTAACATTGAAGTTTTTCCAGAAGCAGTACCTCCTGCTACAAGAATATTCATCTCATACTGGATAGCAAGCCATAACAAAGCAGCAACCTCGTAACTCAAAGTGTTTGCCTCTAAAAAATGTATTATTGTCCATGGAGATCTTGAAAACTTCCTTATTGTTATTGTGTTGCCTCTTGTTGAGATTGGAAATAATGTAGCATTTACTCTGTCACCTGTTGCTAAGTGAGCGTCCATCAAAGGCTCAAGATTTGTTATCTGTCTCCCCACCCTTCTCCCTATTGAAGACGCATAATTATAGACCTCATCCTCTGATTCCAAAGAAAGTGTTGTCTTCAGCCACCCCAATTTCTTATGATAAACCCATATATTCTCATTCGCCCCGTTAACTACTATTTCTTCCAAATGAGGATCAGCCAGAAGAATTTCTATATCACCTAAACCAAGCATTTCGTGTATCAAAACACCTACATATCTATTCTTCTCCTCTTCCGAGGTGTAAGGCAGGTATTTTTCAAACAAAAATTTTGCGCGGTCTTTAAACTTCTCTTTAACCTCTTGTAACGCAGCAGGATCAACAAACTCCTTTACGGATAACTCCACGTCATTAATAAGCTGTTCTCTTATTGCATTTAGTATTGATCTTATCGCCATACTGACTTCCTTTTTCTTGATGCTGTACAAAGGAACATAATCTTCGGAGCATGAAACAACATATATACTTGCATCAACTTCATCAGAAGAAATGTTGTATTTATCCAAAACCTTGCATGTATCACCATTCAATGTTATTGTATCTCCTTTCTGGACTTTTGTTTTATGTAACTCTGTATGTGCCTTCAGATCTATTTTTGATGCTTTGTTTCTTTTAACTTTGCTTTCTTTTGAATATTTTGTTGGTTTTGCCTTATTACTTGGTTTCTTTGTTGTTTTATGAACTCTATTTGATTCTTTTGAACCCTTCTTATTATCCTTCAAAACAATCTTGGAAC
>CAZKIC010000048.1:0-6004 GCA_964552785.1 uncultured archaeon | reverse complement strand
GATATGTATATATCAAATGAAATTTTGTATTTCATTCCGTCCGGACCAAGGATTCCACGAAGATCTTTAACTTCCGGTTTTATGCCAATAAGAGCATAAATAGAATCCAGAAGATTGCCGTATAATTTATAGAATAAACCACCTGCTGAAGTTGTTCCGGTTCCAATGATTAGGTTGAGGGGCAAATAGTCATTTAGTTTAGTCCTGGTGCTTAATGCGTTTATAAAAGCATTTATCCAATGCTCTTTCTCCGGAATAAATACGTCTTTGTACTCTATAAGCTCTTTTTGTCCTTTTTTAAGACTTAACAACATCCTTGTAAGCTCTATTTCTTTATTTTCTTCTCCTGCACTGAAATCATCATAATCTTTTTCATAGGCGTCATAAAACATTTTCAGTTCTGCAGGAATATCTTCAACCATCCTTCTGAGTTCTTCCACAACAGATTTTAGTTTATTTTTTATTTCTTGTTCTCTTCTATCATCTCTTTCTCTGTATTCTGATATTGTCTTTGATAATATAATATCTTCTAACTCTGATTTCAGTTGTATGTATTCTTTAACACTTTTTTCTTCATCAGCGTATCTTTTTATATGTTCAAAAGCATGTGATCTTGCAGTTTGTATTATCCCGTAATGACCTGTTCTTATTCCTTCGTACATTATTTTTCTTAATTCCGTAAGATCTGCATGTTTCATAGAACTGTATAATTCTCCAACATCCATTCTTATATCTGCTAGAAGTTTCTCTTTCAGAATATGATTCTATATCTTTTGTCAATAGACTCATTATATCGCCTTATTATACGAACTGTATAATATATGATCTTTAAAGTTTATAAATCTTTCTATTTTTTGTTACTGAATAGTAATAATTATACTATTCTGCCTTTTTACAAAGAATAACTTCTTTTTGTTTCTTCAAATATTTCTTTTGCTTTTCTGTATTCTCCCCGAGAAAATAATCTTCTTAAAAAGCATTCTTCTTTTAATCGTTCTTCCATCAGTTCTATATATTTTCTTATATTCTCTATATCTCCATTATAATAAGAGCTCTCTATCTCTTCTCTTAAGGCAACTATATCCTCATAAACATTCATAAACAGGACCTCTTTAAAAACACAATTTTGAAATAGAAAAAAACAGAATAGAAGAAAACCAGACCAAATATGTTGTAATATGTTGTTATTAATCCAGTTTCTTCCACATTCCTTCAAATGTTGGTGTAAGCACGTCTTTTGCAAGGTGTTCTGATGCGCTCCAGAAAGCAGCATCCTGCGATTGGTGTGTTTCTTTATCGTCTGTTAGTGCTAATACGGCCTCTTTACCGTCTTTTAGAATTATTCTTCCGCTAACAACATGTTCGTCCTTTGCTTTACTCATATCTTTTATATCGCATACAGCAGACAACATTTCAGAAGCTTCTTTGTTTTTTTCAGTTATAGGAGCGATTATTCTGCATTTTACTCCTTTATCCGCAGCTTTTTGGATTAATCCTGAATGCATTCTGTGAATGTCATTTAAACCATCTTCTGAAGTAATTATATCTAGACTTTTCTCAGCATTTTTGATTAAACCTTCAATGTGTTGATGCATTGAAAATCTTCCTTTTATTGTACCAGTCAGATCACTAACATCAACAAGATTCATACCGGTTTTATGCAGTTTACTTAATTCACTTAAAGAATCACTTTTCTTAAATTCTTCCAGTCTAGAAATTGTTTCATTAAAGTCGGATTTTATTTTTGTCTTTGATCTTTCAATTGCCTCAGAAGGGTCAACAGCAACATATTGTAATGGTTTGGCATTTTTAACAACAACAAACCCTTTATCCGCTAGGGATTCTAGAACATCATATGTTCTTGATCTCGGAACCTTGGATAATTCCGCCAGCTCTCCTGCTGTAGATGTTCCTCTTGATAAAAGAGCAACAAATAACTTTCTTTCATAAAGGTTCAAACCTATAGACTTTAAGGCATCCATCGTCTTTTGACTTATCATTTATCCTCACCTTTCAATACTTACACCAACAAATAAATATATTATAAATAGAAAAGCTTTTAAAGGTATGGTTTTTATCATTCTGGAGTAAATACTATTTATACGAAATCAGGCTTGACCAGAATATAAAGATTCAACTTTCTCAATATCGTCAACATCATCCACATCAACATCTTCTCTAAGTCTCACAAATCTAGGGAATCTAAGAGCATATCCCGAATCATAATTAGGTGATTTTTGTATTTCTTCAAAAGCCACTTCAATCACGATAGACGGTTTTATCTTCACATATTTTCCTTTCTCCGATAATATGTTTTTCTTAAGAATATCGGTTAGTTCTTCATATGTTACTCCTTCTGTTTTCTCTTTTACTCCAGTACTCATTTTACCTATCTCTAAAAATTCTCCTGTTTCTTTGTCTTTGCACGCTAAATAATAACTAGTGAGCCACCCCTTTCTTTTGCCTTCACCCCATTCAGCCCCTATAATTGTCAAATCTAATGTTTCCATTACCGGTTTTAGTTTTAACATATAACCCACTCTGGAGCCCGGCTTGTAAGGGCTTTCTAATGACTTTATCATAATTCCTTCATTGCCTTTATTAAGTGATTCTTTATAGAACCTCTCTATATCTTTTTTATTTTTTGCTGTTATTTGCTCTGCCAATCTGAAATTTTCACTTTCCTTGATAATACTCTTTAAAAGTTTTCTTCTCTCAGCAAAAGGCACGTTCATAGTATTGGTCCCATTAAGAAACAAAATATCAAATATGTTTACGTGTATGGATATCTTCTTAATGATCTCATCTATACCGTACTTCCTTTTTATTCTCTGGGAAATGTTTTGAAAAGGTAAATATTTCTTTTTTAAATTGTCAAAACCAACAGCTTCCCCATCCAATATAAATTCATTCTCTGAAACACACTTTTTTGTATATTCTACAATATCTGGAAACTGTTTTGTAACATCCTCAAGTCTTCTAGTATATATTTTGATTTTATCATCCTTTCCATGTATTTGAACACGGAATCCATCATATTTATATTCACAAGCAACCATATCTCCCAAAGCTTTGAAAGCACCTTCTATAGAATCAACTTTCTGAGCCAGCATAACTTTTATAGGCCGGAAGATTGTCGGTTTTATATCTTTCAGACCTTCAAGACCCTCATTCTTTAGAATCAAACCAATTTTTGAATGGTCGTTTGTGGTTTCTATAGCTTTCTCAACAGTCTCAACTAGTTTAGATTTAAGTGAAGAAGCATAGTCATTGTCATTAAATATTATAATATTTGAATTTTCCCTCCATATGTTATCCAGAGAATAATCTTTATCGTTCTCGAAATAAACCCCTTTTATTTTGTCTTTAAGTTTTTTGTTTACCAGAATTTTTTTGCCTTTTACACATTCGTTTTCTAAAAATGCGTCTATGTCTCCATATCTTTGTTTGATTAAAGGAACCCAATATATATTAGCAAAGAAAGCGTTAATTAAAGAATCTCTTATGATTCCTTCTGCCACTCCTATTCTTAAGTCTTTTATAATTATCCGAGTAATAAATTTAGCCTCAAGAGGTTCGGCAATTAACAACAAAGAGGATATGTTGTTTATCTTTATATCTTGCGATTTTTTCCCTTCGATATCCGCTATTAATTTTAATTTTTCAAAAACATCTAATAATTCAAGTTTCTTTCTGAATAATGTTTTTTGAGTCTTTAAAGAGGATATTTCTTTAGCTACTTCTCCCAAATCTCCTGTTCTTATCCATTTCTCATAGATTTCTTCTTCTTTGACATTATATGATTTTGAAAGAATTTTAATCATCATTTTAGTTGATAGCCCTAATTCTTTTTGACTCCAATTTGGGAAGACACGACCCATTGATAGAAGTATGGAAGCCTCTAAGTCTTTATCATTAAGTTTTGAGAAAAAATCAGACAGAATACATGTCTTCTTAACAGAACTGCTTTCTTTCTCTAATTTTTCAAAAACATTACATACAGATAAGAATTCCATAATAATATCTGGTTTATTATTTTCTTAAAGTTATAGTGAACCCCTTTAAAGAATAAAAAAGAAAGAGATTATTTACCTCTTCCTTTGTTTGCTCTTATAGAAGGTCTTACTTTTTCAGCACCCTTTCCTTTATTTCTTAGACCTCTTGATTTTCTTCCCGCAGAAGTCAAGCCACGGAAAACTCTACCTCTTTGTTTCGCCACTCCACTTAATTCTTTGTCGTTTTGTATCGCGGGATGCTGAGGATCAATCAAAATCACTTCATACCAAACATATTGACCGTCTTCTGCAACATAGTAGGAGTTCAGAACTTCGAGATTTGGATATTTTCTCGCAACTTTCTCCTCACCTATCCATTGTAAGCTTTTCTTAGGACTGAAAAGAACAAAACCTGCTTTTGATGGTTTTCTTCCTTTTGAGTGTCTTGGTCTTTCTCTTCCTCCTTTGTTTACTCTAACTCTGCAAACCACAACTCCCTGTTTGGCTTTATATCCTAAAGATCTTGCTCTGTCTATTCTTGTTGGTTTTTCAATTCTTGTAACAACATTCTCTCTTCTGAAAGCAATCAACATTTCAGACCAGTAAGAACCAAGATTTTGTTTTGGTTTTTTCCAAAGTTTAGCTATATATTTATAAGCACCCATTTAAATTCCTCCTAACATTTAGTTCCGTTCAGCATAGGTCAGAGACCCGAATCGTAGAGATTCTCGCCACATTCTCGGATTAAGTAGTAATAAGAGATATAATTTTAAAAAACTTAATGGCGTATAAACACTTATAATAATAAAAAAAGAGGTGTGTAGTTTATGAATTCAGTAGTGAAGATGTTGCTTGGAATAATAATAATGCTTTTAGGTGTAGGAACATATTATTTTTGGTATCCTGAATTAATCATAATGCTGAAAGGCGGCATCGGTTTGATAATCCTCATGGTTGGTTTTGTTATGTTCCTTATAGGAAAAGAAGAAAGGGCTTTTGAAAAAGAGGAGAAGGAGCTTGAGGAAGAATTAGAGAAGGAAAAAAAGAAATCAGAGCCAAAAAAATCAACAAAAAAGACCTCTAGGAAGACTACTAAAACAACCAAAAAAACTAATAAAAAGAAGTAACTCACTCTTTTGGCATATATTTTCTATGGCTTCTTGAAGAAGCACGCGCTTTCTTTTTTAATTTGTTTTCAGTTTTATCCAATTTAGACCGTTTCAATTTTTTTGCTATTTTCTTCTTGGTTTTTATTTTTTCCAAAAGCATTAATTCTGTCTGAATTAATTCTATATCTTCAATATGTTTTAATGTGTAGAGCATATATACTATTAATGTTAGTGACAGTCCCAATCCAAATAAAGGTACGAATTTAAATAGAGTTTCTTTACCAATTGATTGGAGAGCAGACATTATATCTCCATAAGGCTGAAACGTATATAATATAGGATCTGTTAGGAATCCTATAGCACTTAATAAAACAAGATTGGATAATTCAACATGCTTTTTAGTTATGAGGTAATAATCAAAAGCAAAAAACAGCAATGCTAACAATATATTGCCTAGTATACCCGACATATACAACCAAAATAGAGAACTCTTACTAAGGTAGCACATCTGATACACACCACCATAAAGACCTTTGAATGTGTCTGTATGGAAATCCGTCCAATAGTTACATTCATTAAACTTAAGAACAAGAACATGAAATATTTCGTGCGTGAACGGGGCGATATATAGCGATACAAGCACAAATGACACTATTCCTGCGAAAGTATACATATTATATCTGTGATTCTTAACAACCCTCATTAAATTACACTCCGAAGAATTCATTTATTTTATCTATCAAACCTTTCTCTTCCTTCTTTACCTCGTTCTTTTTTTCCTTTTCTTCTGTTTTTTCCGGTTTTTTATCTTTAGCTTTTTCCTCTTTATCATCTGTTTCTTATATACATCTCCTAGCCCACGAGACAGGCAGAAATCTCGTATGCCGTCTTCTGCTTGAA